>CALUVX010000170.1 GCA_944324295.1 Candidatus Gastranaerophilales bacterium | reverse complement strand
ATTTGGAACTTTTATAGTTCCACTGTTAAACATATTTATTTTATTTATATTAATGCTATTTATAGAATTCATATATATATTAAGTATATAAATATTGAATATTTGCCTTTATATAAGTTTTCATGTTTGCAAAACTTAATATTTTGAATTATACTTTTTATTAAGTGAGGTAGGTATGTCTGTAAAAAGAGTTTTACAATATGGTGAAAAAAGTTTAAGAGAGCCTTCAAAGGAAGTTCACAAAGTTTCCAGAAAAATTCAGGAACTTGTTCAAGATTTGCTTGATACAATGTATGCCAAAAACGGTGTTGGTATGGCGGCCCCGCAATTAGGTGTTAATTACAGGGTTTTTGTTGTTGATGTATCTAAAAATGATGAACCATTAAACCCTATTGTTTTTATAAACCCGAAAATTATTAAAAAATCAGGAGCAATTGTTGCTCAGGAAGGGTGTATAAGTTTTCCGGAGGCCTATACGGATGTTAAACGTTATAAGGATATTATGGTAAAAGCACTTGACCGTCATGGGCGTCCTTTTGTTCTTGAGGCAAAGGATGGATGTCTTCTTGCACGTGCTATTCAGCATGAAAATGACCATCTTGACGGTATTTTGTTTATAGACCATTGTGTTAATCGTTTTGAAACTGATGAAATTTTGGCAAAGCATAATCTTCCGCCGGTAGAGCCTGATAGGTTATTGGAAGAACCTGAACTTGATGAGGAACTTGGTAAGTGATAAATATTGTTTTTTTCGGAACACCTGCTATAGGTTTGAAATCTTTGGAATATTTGTATAATTCCGATAAATTTAATGTTCAGGCTGTTGTTACTCAACCTGATAAGCCTGCAGGACGAGGACACAAACTTACTATGTCTCCTGTAAAAAAGTTTGCTCTTGAGAATAATATTGCTGTTTTTCAACCTAAATCAATAAGAAAAGAGCCTGAGATACAAAATGAATTAAAAAAATTAAATCCTGACTTCTTTGTAACTTTTGCTTTCGGGCAGATTTTGTCTCAGGAAGTTCTGGATATTCCCAAATATGCAACTATTAATCTTCATGCTTCATTGCTGCCTAAATATCGTGGTGCTAATCCTATACAGCGTGCAATAATAAACGGAGATAAGCAAACCGGTATTTGTACCATGATAACTGAATTAGGTCTTGACTGCGGGGATGTATGCATGAAAGAGATTATTGATATTCCTGATAATATGACCTGCGTTGATCTGTTTGAAGAAATTAGTGAAAAATCTCCGGAATTAATCGCAAAAACATTAGTCGGGTTGGTTGATAAAACAATTATTCCTCAAAAACAGTGTGAAGATGGCGTTTGTATGGCAAATAAGCTCACAAAAGAAGAAGCGCTTATTGACTGGTCAAAATCTGCGGAGGATATTCATAACCTTGTGCGTGGAATTTATAAATCTCCTTCTGCTTATTTTATGCATAACGGAAAAATTATAAAAGTTCTTGAAACCCGTGTATTAAAAGAGAAAGGTGAATGCGGTGAGTTTATAAATATATCTAAAGAAGGTATAGTTGTTGGCTGCGGCAAGGATTGTGTATTGCTTGTCAGGGTTAAACCTGAGGGAAAAGGTGAAATGTCTGCTAGAGATTGGGCGAACGGACAGCATATTCTCTGTGGAATAAAATAAATAATAAGGTGGGTAATAATGATTACAAAGGGTATCAGAGGTGCAATTACCGTTGATGAAAATTCTGTAGATTCTATAAAAAATGCTACATTGGAACTTTTGAGCGCCTTAGTTGATCAAAATAATATTGATATAGCAATGGTTTCCCATGTTATTTTTACATTAACGGATGATTTAAATGCTGCGTTTCCTGCAAAATTCGCTCGTATAGATTTGGGTTGGAATGATACCGCAATGATGTGTTTTCATGAGCTAAACGTTCCTGCTTCCCTTGAAAAATGCCTCAGAGTGTTGATAGTTTTAAACTGTGAGTCAGATTTTAAGCCCAAGTTTGTTTATTTAAAAGGCGCCTCTTGTTTAAGATAATTTTGTAATTTCCGTAACTGAAGGATCTAACAATCTTCTTCCTATTTTGGGAAATTCTATGAGACAGAGTAGTTTATTGCCATATTTAGTCATTTTTGAGACAACACCCTCTCCATACTTGGCTGTATTGACTTTATCGCCGGGTTCAAATGTTTGAGCATCCGCAGCTTGAATGTCATCTGCCGTGTAAATAGGTACTACTGGCGGTTGATCATCCGGAATATCCTGAAAATTAGGAGCGTTAATATTCTCTGCGTTCAAATCTCCTATAAGATTCAGATCATCTTCTGTTAATTCATCTGATGTAAGATCTATAGGTTCTTCTTCAATTGAAATTTCTTCTTCAGGCAGTTTTTCATACATTAATTTATCAATATCTTTTGCGGCCTGATTAATGATGTCCTCATTATTGTTTTCTATTATTTGAGGTTCTTGAAGTTCTTCACTGACATCAATGTCATCTATTGAATAATCTATTTCAGGTTCCTCAAGAGAAACAGGTTCTTCATTTTCACCATCATCTTCAGATTCAAGTATATTGTAGATTGTATTGTTATCATCGGTTTCTTCAATACTAATATCTTCAATTTTTGTTTCAGTTTCCGATTCTTTATTACTTAGATCCGGCTCTGATATTATAGGTTCTTCAATATTTTCTGGTTCTGTTACTATTTGTATATTTTCATCTACAGATATGAATTCAGTATCATTATTTGAATTATTTTCTGATTCAACAGGTGTTTCATCTATTGTAATATCAGGGTATTCAACAGTAGGAGTTTCTATTTGCGGTTCTTCTAAGGTTACTTGTAAGTCTTTATCGTCATTTTGAGCCGGTTCTGCTTGATTTTGAGTTTGAGTTTGAGGTTGAGGTTGAGGTTGTGGCTCAATCTGTACTTCAGCTTCCTGCTTTACACTCGTTGGCATCGGAACAGGGTCATTTGGCGCAGTAATTTCTTCTTCTTTAGTTTCAATTTCAACTTCTTTAATATCTTCAATATTTAGTTCGTCCAACTCAACTATAAACGGTATATTTTGTGTATGTGCGCCATATATGATGAATTCGTCCTGATTAAGCTTATTTAAGAAGGTATTATAGGACGCAAAATCATGTTGGAGAGTAAGCGGAGCAAAAAGGATTAAATTTTGTGCGATTTCTTTTAATTCAGGAACATACTTGAAAGCATGCGGACAAACGATTGTAGTAAAAATATTTGTACGTTCTATCAATTTTTTGAGCAGTTTTTTATCTGAATTTTCATTTTGAATTTTTACAAAAGAATATATTGTTTCATTATTTGTCTGCATTGTATTATAGGCATAGGAAACAATTTCTTTTTGAAGTACCGGATTCATATCAGAAATATCTATAACGGTAATATCATTATTATCAATTGCGATACTGAGATTTAGAACATCTTTTAAATTTTCGGCAAATACATTTAATTCTTTATATTTTAACAATTTATTCTTAAGAAGTATAAGCTGTGTAATTTGAGTTTCTCTATATTGTTGATCTACGACATTCAAGAATGTTTCAAACGGCAGATAGCCTTCCGGTAAAGTTTTAGTATATTCTTGTACTTCTATAAAAATATCCTGAATAATAGCCTTGCTTGTAGCATCAACATCTTCAAGGTCATTATCATATATAAAGTTAATTGTATCGTAGTTCAGCGGAAGTTTAAAATCTTTGCCGAAAACGATTTTTTGCTCACTTTCGAATAAACCGTCTGTATCAAAGACCACAACTTTTTTATTAATTTGTTTTATTATGTTACCCAAAAGAATATTGGTATTTTCAAGGTTATTAGAGCAAACAAGCAGATTATTATCGAGTATTGTATTGTCAACCTTTATTTGCACGTCTTGTTGTGCCAGCTGTCCTAAGACCAGTGGATTTTCTACTGGAATTATATCTATAAGTTCTTTGGATGGCAAAGCAGAAACAACAGCTTTAAGTGAAGGTATAGTGCCATCGTAGTTTTTAAGAATACCTTCTTCATTAAATGTAAACAACAACTTTACTATCGCATAATTAGTTGTGGTATCGGCTTTTATGTTAACAACTTGAGCAACATAAGGTGTATTGGTGTCTTCTATTATGACAAAGCCTGAAAGTGCAAGATTGTCTTTTACATCATACGCTATTTTTACTAAATTGTTCTTAATTTCCAATACCTTCATCTGAACTTCCTCACCTTGAAAATTATTTTACCATGAACATGCTAATTTTGTAATATATCTTGAAGTTTGTTATAGATTTCAATAGTTAAAAGACATATTTTTAAATCTCTTTTAACAAGGCTTTTAATGGTTTCTTTGTAGCAGCGTAAAAGAGCTTTATTCAACCCGTTATCTTCCTCTAAAAGCATACGTATTTGAGCCGAATAATCTTTATTCCTTGTATTTGGTTCAATTTTGTCAGCCAAAAAAACAATTTTTTCAAAATCGCTCATATCAAGTTTTCCGAGAGTATGCCATCTTATTGCAGAAAGAATTTCTTTATCGGTTACATTAAACTCCTTTTCAGCTATATATGCACTTACAGGAGCGTGAAGTGTTTTATAGTTAAGCATTTCACATTCTTCAACATGTAAATTTTTATGAATTATATCCAATAATTTTTCATTTGAAAAACATTTGGCACAATCGTGCAGCAAACCTGATAAATATGCTTTTTCTATATTTAATCCGTATTTTTCGGCTAATTCCTTTGCACATTCTGCTGTCCCGAGTGTATGAAGGTATCGTTCTTCATTAAGGTTATTTTTTAACCATTCAAGTATTTTTGTATAATCCATGTTTGTGTATATAATCCTCTACTTCTTTTGTTACAAGATTGTCAATTGGTTTACCTGTAGCAATTCTCTCTCTTAAATCCGTTGACGATATATCAGTAAAAGGCATTTGAGCAATTTCAAAGTTATAGCCCTTGTCTTTTAAATAATCAAGATTGACTTTTTCATTTTCCCTTATAAAAACAATAAAATCAACAAGTTTTTTAAATTTTTCCGTTTCATACCACGTTTCAATCTGTTTGAAGGCATCTGTACCTATAATGAAGTGGATTTTCCCATCTACATTATATTGTTTGTATAATTCCAGTGCAGTGAGATACGAGTAGGATTTGCCCTCATTTTTATATTCAATATCCGAAATTTCAAAGTGCGGATTATTTTTAATCGCCAGTTTTACCATATTAAATCTGTGAGCGCACATTGTAGTATCATAATTTTTATGGGGCGGTTTGTATGCCGGAATAAAAAGAATTTTATCAAACCCGTAGTTAGAAAGCACATATTCGGCCATCTTTAGGTGTGCTTTATGTATCGGGTTAAAAGTTCCGGAAAAAATACATAGTCTCATAAATTTATTATACTAAAAAAATTTATGAGACTATAGTTTGATTAATACGGATAATCTTTAGGAAACTGCCAGCCACTCATTATTATCCATTGTGCGCAGCAAACACCGACCCCTGTTTTACTGCAATTTGCTTCTATAGCACTTGTGTTATAGTTGTAACAGGTTGGTAATATTCCTTTACCTTTGACACGCTCAAATATAAAAAAATCTTTACCTATTGTATTTGGGCCTCTGGAGCCGTTTATGTCAATATAAATACTGAAGCTTTCAACAAGATTGCCATCAGTACCTGCTCCTGCGCTCGATATTGAGTAAAGAATACCGTCTGTTGTAATAAATGGTATGCGGAGACCTGAACTGCTAAATGTAAGAGTGTAATCTTGTCCGTTTAATCTTGTCCATGGATATGCATTGTTATAATTACATTCTGAATAAGTATTACAAATTTTTAAAACATTAAAGTATGGCAGCCAGTATTTATTCAAATATTCTTCTGCACCTAAATCAAATCCGCTGTCCCAGTATTCATATTCTCCGTTGTCAGCTTCAGATAATTTCAGTGCCTGATTAATGGTTGTGTAAGCTTTTTTAAGTCTGGATAAAGTTTCCTGCCTTTTATAATGCCCGACTATTGAAGGCATTGTCATAGCTGCAACAACACCGATAATACCAAGGGTTATCAAAACCTCAGCCAGAGTAAATGCGACTTTACGTTGACTATTCGGCAGGACTACGTGCGTAGCACCTTCTGTCAATGTAAATGCAATCTTTGATTTAAGTGAAGGGTGAAGAGTGAAACGAGGTTATCTCCCTCCCTGATTAGGGAGGGGATAGGGGTGGGTAGCAATCTTCTATTGTTTGATTGATCAAAACCCTTCCTAACTGCCTCTCCCAAAACGATACTCAATCGTTTTGGTCGGCAGAGTCCTATACAGGGAAGGAACATATTTTTATTTATATCAAACTGTGATAAAGAAACGCTATTATTATTACTGATAATAGCATATCTTCCTGCCCTCTTACTTTCTAATCTTCCGGTAACGAGATCCCGAAACAAGTTCGGGATGACACTAATGATACCGGCTTGCCCTCTTGTCTTCTTGCCCTCCGGTCTTCTAATTAAAAATCTATAAATCCACTCTACACTTGAGTTTTGCGGGGGGGGGGCAGTTTCAAAGCGTCTCTATTAAACATTGTTAATCCTCCTGACTTTTTCCCATTATTTACTATTTTTAGGAATTTGTCAATATTGTATATAAAAAAAACCTGATTTTGTGAAAAAATCAGGTACAAAATTTGTAGGGGAAAAATTAATTGGAGTTAAAATGTTAGATTAAATGTAAAGCTTGTTTATTTGCCATTGCGATGAAATTCATCTGTGCAAAAAGTAATTCGGAACGATCTTCAAACGGCTGATTATTGTTGACTGTAACTTGATTTTCATAGATGTTTTTTAATTTGTCATCAATTTTTTTCAAATTTGCAACTGCCATTTTATGCCTCTCAATCTTCTTATTTATCGCTTGTGTATATATAAAGTATATACAACTTTTAAAATTTCACAAAACACTTAACTTGTTACATTTCTTTACAAAGAATTTTAAAAGGCAATATTTGTATATGTTTTGTTTTTATATTTATATAGGGGAAAATAGAAAAACTATGCTTGACAAAAATTATATAAATAATCAACAAACTCCTCAATTTAAGGCTGTTAATCCGCAGCAGCCTGGAGGTCAGCAGCAGGTAGCAATGCAGGCGGTTAATCCTGAACTTTTAAAGCAAAATGTTCAGGACAGTTATGTTGCAAACAGGTTATCAGAAAACTCTGATGATCCGAAAGCAATGCTTTATACAGGTGCTTTGGCCGTTCCTACATGGTTTGCAATTGCAAAAGGAATGGATTATTATGCAAAAAAATCAAGAGGGGATTTTGAAAAAACTGTTCATCATAAAGTCGGTCAATTCGGCGATGATATTACAAGCCATGCAAAAAACAGCAGACTTGGCAAGTCAAGTTTTGCGCATTCTTTAAATAACGGATTTAATCGTTTTAAAAGCTTTTTGAAAAATAATGTTGTTGATAAATTTAGGGTTACAAGAGCATTTGCCTATACTCCGTCAAGGCCGGAGCTTGATATGGTAAAAGGCCAGGCAAACGGAATGTGCGGCATGCAACTGTTTGATTATCCGCAGCAAGGCGAACAGTTTGTTAAACCTCTTAAACATATAGAAGATTTAGATTGTTATGGCGCTTCGAAAGCTGATATTAAAAAGTGGAAGGCACTTATTGATAAAGCTCCTACAGCGAAGGTAAAAAATGAAATTTTACAGCGCGCAGAGCTTGAAACAATATTACAAAATTCAAGATTAAAGAGAACTCCTGCTCAAATAGCAAAAGAAATTAGTGATTTTAAAGCTCTTAATATGGGCGATAAAATGCTTAAATTAAGAGATATGAAAGCTTTTGAATGGGGGTATAATAACTTTGCTGAAATGGAAGTCGTTCAAAAGAATATTCAGGAGAAAATGCCCAGAGTTCTTGAGGCCTGTCATGATGCTAACCCAAAAATGTTTGCAAGAATTTGGGGAACAAATCACAGCAAATGGGGCAGGATAAAAACCTGGTTGTTCGGACGTGAAGTTTATGCATCTGAAACGGCTAACAAACTCGCAGGTTCTTTGGGTAATGTAAATTTAAAAGAAAACCCGGAACTTGCAAATGTGCTTAAAAAGACCGGATTGGATGCCAAAATTCCCAAATCTGTTCTTGGAAAATTCTTTGCCAAATATAACAACCTTATTTTAGAAGGTGCAACAAACAGGGTTGCTGGCGGAAAGTTTGTCGCTTTAATGCAGGCAGCTTATTTAGCAGACGTTTTATATAAAACTGCTAAAACAGAAGGTGCAAGTGAAAAAGTTAAAACATTCGCTGAACGTTTCACGGAAATGGTTGCCTTCTTCGTTGCTATGCCGCTTTCTATTCAGTTGATGCACCGAATTGGCGGTTTGCAGTATGCAGGTATGGATAAACAACAGGTTGAAGCATACAGAAAAGCTTTGAAGGTTCACAATGATACGGCTATGGCAGGTTTGTTTAAGGATAAAGCTGCATGGAAAGCTTCCAAAGATAACTTAAAACAAATGCTTAATGCGGGTGTTAAAAATCCTATAACAAAACTTTTTAAAGCTGTTGGACGAATTGTAACAGTTGGTCTTGAGCAAATAAGACCTTATGATAAAAAAGACATCGCAGATATTGCAAAAGACGGGACAAAAACTTATAGAAAAGGTGTCTTTAGCAAAATTAAAGATTTGTTCAGACATCCTAAATTCGGAATGAAACAGATGGCCGGTTATCCGATGAGAATTATTTTAGGTATGATGATAATTTTACCATTCTTGAGTAAAATCGCAGTTAAGGGATCTCATCTGGTATTTGGTAAACCTAAAAAATCAGTTCTTGATGAGGGAAAAGAACCTGAACAAAATGCACAGTTAAATCAGCAAACACAGATTCCGCCGCAGCTTCAACAGCAGCAGGTACAACAGCCTCAGAATATATCTAAGCCAACTCAGGCTAATAATGCACCTGTTAATAACAGTCCGACAAATTTACTAAATCAGTACAAAAATGGTACGGCTCAGTCTTCTTCGCAGGCACAAACAAACATTAATAATAATCAAAATCCTCAAGAGCCTGTAAGAACTTATATCCCTTCTCCGGTCGGTGTTCAACTTCAGCCGGGAAATGAAGATTTGACCTCGGCTGATGTGGCATTGAAACGTGCAGATTCTGCCGAACAACTGGCTTTACAAACATTAAAAATGAATTAAAATATCAATTGTGCTGAATTTTTGCTTGCCCTAATATAACAGGCATGTTATAATATCTTTCGGAGGGTTTTATGACTGCAACATTTGATTATAAGGGTTTTGCAAAAGATTTGACTAAACAGGCTGAAAGTGTTATGCCTGAAGATATTGCTCTTAAGCATAAAAAAGAATTTTTGGACAGAATTTATGATTTTACTTATATAGCCGGGGAAGCATTTTCTAATGATGATTCTATTGAAAATTCTGATACGGCTAAGATATTAACCCAGATGATTTCGGAATGGACCTTCCATAAATATGTTGATTTGCTTCGTTCTGATATCCCGGATATTTACCATGAAAGTATTTTGCAAAAAGTTGCTTATGTAGCTTTTGAAATGGGAAAAGAATCTGAATTCAGTAGATTAACTCAAGAGCAAATGCTTACGCTTGTTGAACTTCAGACTAAAAGAGCCTACGAAAAAGCATGCAAAAAACTTTTGGATAACGGTCAGATAAGTAAAGCGGCTTATGATAAAGCTTTAAACCTTTCAAATGTTGATGATTATTCAAGCAAACTTGTGCACAATGTAAAAATCACAAAAAGGACTAAATCAACCTTTCCATATACTGTAACGGCCTTAATATTTGGTCTTATAACGGTTTTGTTAAATATTATGTACACAGATGCACCTAATTTGGTTATTATTAATACCATAATGCTGGTGTTGTTATCTGTTTATGTTGGTATTTATATAGGTGCTCAGATTTTCGGGAAATAGTCTAATCAGATAATCTTGAATTTGTTAAAAAATATGTTATAATAATATTAGCTCTGTACAGGTGCTCATTTTGTTCCTACATTTATTTTAAAAGGGAGAATTGACTCTGTCGGGATGTGAAGTATACCCGCCGATATTTTTATCGCCAGCGGGAAACGGATAATCCGGGGCGTTCACCCACTTGCGAGACCACGCAGGCAACAAAATCACATCTGTATAGGGCTGTTTATTAAGAGTCAGAGAGGAGTTGTTTATGAAAAAGTTAATTAACCTGAAACTTCGGGGGGGGGGCATTTTCAGCTAGCAGAGGTCAATAAGGCCGGATGTCAAGTCGTTTGTTTTCATATAATTGCGCATTTATTGCGCAAGCTTATCACCGGAAGGTTAGAAGGTAAGAGGGTAGGAAGATATGCTATTATCAGGAATAATAGTGTTTCTTTCTCACGTTTTGTTATAAATAAAAACAAGTTCCTTCCCTTTATAGGGAAGGTTAGGATGGGTTTCAATCAATCAAACAATAGAAGATTGCCCCTTAGTCCCTCCCTAATCTGGGAGGGAGATAACATCGCTTCACTCTTCACCTTTCACACTTCACTAAAATCAAAAATTGCATTTACATTGGCGGAAGTATTAATAACTCTTGGAATAATTGGTGTTGTTGCAGCTCTGACACTGCCGGCATTAATATCAAATTATAACCGTCATGTAGTTGAAACTCGTTTGGAAAAATTTTATTCAATAATGAATCAGGCTGCTAAGCAGGCTGAGGTTGATTATGGAGAGTTTGAGTATTGGGACAGAGCAACAAGTTATAATGATGCTGACGGAATGATAAACTTTTGGAATACCTATTTTGCACCTTATGTAAAAACTTTAAAGGTTGAAAAAGATAAGTCTAACAGTAAGCATATATGGGTTTATCTTGCTGATGGCACAAAGCTTGATATGTTTAATTATTTTAATTCTGAAACTGCAACTGATACTACAACAAGTACGGCTACTCATATTTATTTTTATCCCAAATCAAATAATATAACTAATATTATGGGAAAAGATTTTTTTACATTTTTTATGAGTGCTGCAACAAATGAAAACAGAAACATTGTAGAACCTTACAAATTTAGCTGGGATGGAACGGAAAACGGTTTGATAAATGGACAATACGGCTGCCGTTTAAATAATGACGATTCAAGACATTATTGTACCGCATTGATACAATATAACGGCTGGAAAATTCCTAAAGATTATCCATTTAGATTTTAGTGTTATTTTATTGCCTCTTTATATTAAATATGCTACAATCAGGTTATGAAACAGTCTGTTCCTATAATTGTTATATCTGAACGTGAATATACATCAGAACTTTTGAAACGGTATATTCAGGAGTGTGATACTTTTTCATTTCTTGCTCAAACTTCTGATTTATCAAAGGCTTATAATGCAATAAAAGAGCTGTCCAAGGTTCTTGTTATTGCTGATGTTTCGGATTATCAGGAACAGGGATTAAATTTTATTTCTAAAATAACTTTGGAATTTAATTATTGCAGGGTAATAGCTCTGTCTGACAAGCCAGATGTGGATTTGGTTATTAGAGCAATGAGAGTTGGTGCGTCCGATTTTCTCGCTTTACCGTTGATAAAAGAAGAATTTTTTGAAGTTTTGAATAAAATTTATTGTGATTTGAATCTTATAAAACCTAAAAAGTCTAAATGTCGTGTTATTACGGTTTATTCAAACAAGGGAGGCGTCGGTAAAACTTCTATTGCTACAAATCTTGCCCTTGAACTTGCAAAAATAACAAAAGAAAATGTCGCTCTTATTGATTTGAATTTTCAGCTCGGAGATATTACGACTTTTTTGGATTTAAAACCATCTTTCAATATTTCTTATATGCTTCAAAATCTTGATAAGATAAATGAGGACTTTCTTCTTTCAACGTTAGAAAAGTATAAGGATACAAGTTTGTATGTTCTTGCAGATCCTCCTTATTTCAAACAAGTTGATGATGTTCCGTCAAAAGATATAACCAAACTTTTTAACATATTAAGAGATACATTTTCTTACGTTGTTGTCGATACTTCCGGAGGTTTTGACAGCAAGGCAATGACTGCATTGGAAAATTCCGATTTAATATTTTTGGCTACTATTGTAAATCTTCCGGCCATAAGAAATTGTCAACGCTGTCTGGAATTGTTTGAAAAACTAGGGTTTGAAGAAGATAAAGTTCAGGTGTTGATTAATCGTTATATGGAAAATGATGAGATTAAGGCAGAAGATGTTGAAGAGGTTCTTGGTAAAAAATTGTATTGGAAAATCCCGAACAACTATTTTACTATGATGTCCGCAATTAACAAGGGCGTCCCGGTTTGTGATGTTAATCCGGATTCAAATGTGGCTTTGAGTTATAAAAACTTGGCATTAATGGTTTCTGACAGTGTTTATCGTAAAAAATTCGGTAATAAGCTTGGAAAGGTATAGAAGTGTTACATAGTATTAAATTAAGCAGCAGATTTGAAAAAAGTGATGAAAATTCAGATTTAGCAAAAGAAAAGCCTAAGAAATTTATGCTTTCCAAATCTGTTTTACAGTCTGTAAAATCTATTCAACAATCAGAAGATAATATTAATCAGCCTGAAATCTCCCAAAATGCGGAAAAATCTGATATTCCGGATGATATGGAAGCTGATTTAAAAAAAACATTATTGGAAAAAATAGATTCAATTCCTGTTTGGTTTGATTATAACTCTGAACAGCAAAAAAATCTGATAAAGAGTTTTGTAGATAATAAACTTGATTCCGAAAATATTATCTTGAATACTGAAGAAAAAGAAACATTGATTGATAAACTTTTTACATCAATTATGGGCTTTGGACCTCTGGATTATCTTATTGTACAGGATAATGTTGATGCCGTTTTTGTGAACGGAACAAGCAGTGTTCATATAGAAATTGGCGGAAGAGTCTTGAATACGGAAATGAATATTAATGAAAAACAAATGTGTTTTATAATTAATAACATTTCCGCTATGTCCGGTGTTAAGATAGATAACAGCAAAAACATTTGGGATTTAAGGTTTAATAATTTATGTATTACTGTTATCATGCCTTCTTTGTCCCAGGGTGGTTATAATCTTACGATTAGAAAACAGCTCCCCTGTTCTATGAGCAAATTATTTGAAAAAAATATGATGACAAGGGAAATATTTGATTTTCTTGTCTCAATTGTCGATGCAAAGAAAAATGTTGTTATATCGGGCGAAATAAATTCAGGTAAAACAACTCTCTTAGATACATTAATAAGTTCTACACTGTTAAATAAACGTGTAGCTTTATTTGAGAATACCCCTTATTTTACTTGTGAAGGTTCGGCTTTTATGAAATTTTTGACAGACAGATGTTCTCCTGATTACAAAGAACTTTTGTCTGATATATTGAAAACGGTTCCAGATTATGTTATTTCGGATTTTAATGTGCCGGTGCCGGAGACATCTGAATTAAGCGGTTGTATTTTTACATTAAGAGCTTCTTCCATAGAGGCTGCAATTTCAAAACTTACAGCCGGGTTTATTTCTGAGGAGCATTTGCCGGAAAAATATGCGAAAGCTAGAGTGTATTCAAGCTATGATTATATTGTGCAGATTAATCAGACAAAAGACGGTGTTAAGCGTATAACATCTATAGTTGAGCTCAAACCGGCGCGTACTGCTGCTTTATCTGTTAAAGTAATTGCAAAATTTGTTGATGACGGAGATTATGTTACTGAGATTCCGCAGCCTTTGACTTCAATTCGTGCTGAATCTTTAATCTCTGAAGTAGGTTCGATGTCTGCACGTTTTCTGAAACAAAATTAGCTTTTTCATTCATTGTGTTAAATATATTTTTCATCCTTGATTGGTTTACGAAGCCTGTGCTTATTTGGTCAATGCCCGGGTTGATATATTTTTTCATTACATTTTTTTCAATAAAGCTGCTAACGGGATTTGCAAATAAAAACAGCGCTGTAAAGCCTCCAAAAGTTTTCAAAAGCTTGTTTCTGAATATAAGTGAATTTTGATATTCTTTCAGAGCGTTGCGTGTAGCCTGATATGAATAGTCGCCCTCTTTATATGTCTCCTTCATTGCAGGCAATATTTCATTGTATTTTTTATAAATTTTATGCGGAATATTTTTTTTGTCGCCTTCTTTTAGTGCTTTCATTATGTTGAAAGTTTTTTTGGCATTTTCCTGTGCAAATTTTTCAACCTTTGTTTTATCATTATTTAAAAGAATATACCTTTTGGTAAAAAGCTTATTATAAATGCGTTTGAATATATTAATTGTATGTTTTTCGTTGTTTCGAGAATTAATTTTATTGTTCAGCGTGGTTATAATTGTGTCTTTAAAGTGTTCATAACTGTCAAGAGATGTTCCATGAGCCTGTTCAATAACGCTTTTTGTATGTTTGTATATTGCCTCTTTTGCATTTCCGCTAATTCCGGATTTGTCCATTTTCCCAAGAGGAGAAACAGCACATTGGCCGGCAAAGATTATTGCAGGCATGGCTATTAAAGATGTCAGCCCCTGAAAAATTGCCCTTTTTAAAGCTCTTTTGCCGCTAGGATTATAGCTGTCCTTGTCATTTTTATATTTATCGTAAATGTCTGCGCCAAGATACATAAATGTAGGTGCCCAAAGTGCTGCCCCGAGTTTTGGCGCAATTTCAGATATTGCTGTACCTATTTCATTTGAATATGACATTAAAACGGGTACCGGTCTGTTTAGCGGATCGCGGTATTTTTTATTTTGCATATCTGAATTTTGTATTGCGTTTACCAAATGTGTATTTTTCCCATGGAAGTTGTTCTTACATTATATATAAACACCTAAAAATTTTTTTTGCCAGTATTTATTCTTCAGGTATAATTTTAGTATGAAAAATAGGTTTAAAATTTGTTCTAAATATAAACCGGCAGGGGATCAGCCAAAAGCAATAGAACAACTTGTGAAGGGTATTGAAGAAGGTGATGATGCTCAAACATTGCTTGGTATTACTGGCTCGGGTAAGACTTTTACCATTGCGAACGTTATTGAGCGTGTTCAAAAGCCGACTTTGATTATTGCTCATAATAAAACGCTTGCAGCACAGTTATATAATGAATTTAAAGAGCTTTTTCCTGATAACGCGGTTGAATATTTTATAAGCTATTACGATTATTATCAGCCTGAGGCTTATATACCCCGTACTGATACATTTATAGAAAAATCTGCATCTATTAATGAAGAAATCGACAGACTGCGCCATAATGCAACAAGATGCCTTTATGAAAGAAATGATGTAATAATTGTAGCTTCTGTCAGTTGTATTTATGGTTTGGGCCTTCCTGAAAATTATTTTAAAGGCTCTGTAGAGCTTAATGTTGGGGATGAAATCGCTCGCGATGATTTATTGAGACATCTGATAAGCGTTCAATATACACGGAATGATCTTGTTCTTGAGCGTTCATCTTTTCGTGCGCGGGGCGATATTGTTGAAATTATGCCCGCTTATGAAAAGATTATTACAAGAATTTATTTCTTTGGTGATGAGATTGAAAAAATTGTGAGAATTGATAATGTAACGGGCGAAATCCTTGAAACTCCGCAAAAAGTAGTTATTTATCCGGCTGTCCATTATCTTTCCTATGATGAAAACGTTGATGAAACAATTTCTCTAATACGTGCAGAGTTGCAGCAAAGACTTACTGAACTTCATAATGAAAATAAGCTTGTTGAAGCTCAAAGATTGGAACAGCGTGTAAAATATGATATTGAAATGATTAAGGAGATGGGATATTGTTCGGGAATTGAAAATTATTCAAGAATTATAGAACGCCGTCCCCCCGGCTCTGCACCTGCAACTCTTTTGGATTATTTCAGAGGAGATTTTTTAACTGTTATTGATGAATCTCACGTTACCTTACCGCAGTTAAAGGGAATGTATCATGGTGATTCCTCAAGAAAAAATACCTTAATTGAATATGGTTTTAGACTTCCTTGTGCACGTGATAACAGACCATTAAAGAATGAAGAATTTTTTAAGAAGGTGCATCAAAAAATTTATATTTCTGCAACACCGGGCGAATTTGAGCGAAAAACTTCTGCCCAGCTTGTAGAGCAGATTATTCGTCCTACAGGTCTTGTTGATCCTAAAGTTTCGGTAAGGCCAATTGAATCACAAATTAATGACCTTAAAGAAGAAATTAAAAAGCGTGCTGAAAAGGATGAACGTGTTTTGATTACTACCCTAACAAAGCGTATGGCAGAAGATTTAACCGATTTCTTTGTTCAGGAAGGTATCAGGGTAAGATATCTGCATAGTGAAATTCAATCTCTGGAACGTGTTGAAATATTGAGGGATTTGAGGCTCGGTGAATTTGACGTTTTAATAGGTGTTAATCTTTTAAGAGAGGGGCTTGATATCCCGGAAGTTTCTCTTGTGGCAATTATGGATGCTGATAAAGAGGGATTTTTGCGTTCGGAAACTAGTTTAATCCAGACAATCGGGCGTGCCGCCCGTAATGCATGCGGTGAGGTTATAATGTATGCAGACCGAATAACAGAATCAATGGAAAAAGCAATTTCCGAAACGGAACGCAGACGTAAAATTCAGCTTGAATACAATAAAAAATACGGAATTATTCCACAAACAATCAAAAAGCCGATTGAAAATAATCTTCTTTCTCTTGTCGCAAGTTACAGAGATTTGGAAGATATTGTTGCAGAGGAAATGGTTGATATGGGAATTGATAAGAAGGATCTTCCCAAACTTATTGATAAGCTTGAAAAAGATATGCATAAAGCTGCTAAAATACTTGACTTTGAACGTGCTGCTGAAATAAGAGATAAACTCAAAAAAATGCGTGAAATGTTAAATAATTAAATAATTTTATCTGAATTTTCTTTAGCAGCAATTGCTTCATATCCAACCTGTGCCAGATAATGTCCGCACATTGCCAGATTAAATATCAATACCATGCTCCAATAAAAAGTCGCAATTGGATGAGGTATTCCAAAAAATACCCATATTACATAAGTTACGGGAGCAATAAGCAGGGCATTTGCAATTAATACCTGAGGAATCATAAATAGAACAGCTATTAGAATATCCATGCTAGATTCAGAAATAGCCTTAAAGTTATATGCATCTATTATTTTAAAAGTCTTGGCGTAACAGAGGT
This sequence comes from Candidatus Gastranaerophilales bacterium, assembly GCA_944324295.1. Taxonomy (GTDB): domain Bacteria; phylum Cyanobacteriota; class Vampirovibrionia; order Gastranaerophilales; family Gastranaerophilaceae; genus Stercorousia. The sequence goes on along the minus strand of CALUVX010000170.1, from coordinate 28,684 downwards.
ATCCTGTCAATATAATTGAGCCAAATACAGCCCATATAATAAATTTGAACACCATTAAAGTATTTGGTTCCGGGATATAATTAGATATTAAATTGCATATTAAAGTCGCAAGTACACAGTTTATAGCAATTGACGGGCCTAATGCTACTGTACCTTTTATGCCTGCCCAGAATATGCTAAAAATATTATAAGAAGGGAGTACATAATCCTTTCCGTTGCGTACATTAGTGGTACATTCTATCAAGAAACCGAAAAGAAGTAAAAAGGTTATGGCACTTACTGCCCAAAAAGCTGACAATCCATTTTTATCTGCATTTGTGTATAAAGATGTACAATAAAAAACCGGTATTGCAAATATGAAATACTTTGTCAAAGCTCCATGATCCTGTATAGCCTCTTCAAATGCGTCTTTAATAGATGCCATAATTTAACTTCCTCTCTACTCTCTTTTATTTTTAATATAGCATGTTGATGTGTAAAAGACAATATTTGTTTATGGCAATATAACAGTAAATCTGCTCCCTTTTCCTTTCGTGCTGTCAAGTATAATTGTCCCTTTATGTAATTTTACAAATTCATCTGTTATGGCAAGCCCTAATCCTGTTGAATTTCCCTGAATATTTCCGCTCTGCTCAAATTTTTTAAATATTTTTTTGAAATCCTTTTTTTCTATGCCAACGCCGTTATCTTCTATTGATATTAAGGTTTGGCCGTTTTTGCGCTCACAAGTAAGATTTATTTCCCCTTTTTCCGGAGTATATTTTATTGCATTACTTAAAAGATTTAACAATATTTGCTGGAATTTTTGGTAATCGGCTGTTATTTGAAATTTTTCAATATTTTGAGTTAGAGTAAGTTTTTTTTGAATAATTAAAGGTTTAATGATATTTATTACTTCATAAATACATATTGATACATCAAAGTCGCTTAAATTTAATTTAAGCGCGCCGGCTTCAATTTTAGAAATATCTAAAATTTCGTTAACCATTTCAAGAAGATGAAGTGCGGAGATTTTTATATCATTTACATACTCTTTTTGTTTAGTATTTAATTTTCCGGTGAACTCATTTTCAAGAATATCTGAAAATCCAAGAATTGAATTTATCGGAGTCCTCAATTCATGTGATATGTGTGAAATAAATTTTGTTTTTTCTTCTTCTGATGCCTTTATTTTTTTACTGTTTTTTTGTATCTTTACGTAGCCTTCCTGTAGAGCTTTTATCTGCATCTTGGTTATTTGTGAAATTTCTTTATCTTTTATAATATCAGAAATTATTGCTGTACAAGTTTTGAATATTTTTTTATCAGCACTGCTAAAAAATTTCCCCGTTATATAAATTTTGCCGAAGCTTACATTTTTTAATCTTAAATCTTCTTTAAGGCAATCAGTTTTTATATCATTAACGTTAAAAGTTTTTGTATTGAAAAGGTATGACGGTTTTGTCGAATTGGTAAAAATTATACAGCCGGTATCAAATTGTATTATTGTTTTCAGAATTTTAAATAACTCTATACCGAAGTCATCAGACATTTTTATCCGGTAAAATTCATTTATTTTATCAAGTGCATTTTCAAAGCTGTTCAATTTTTACTCCAGATCGGATTTTTCGATATACCCTATATATTTTAGATTTCTGTAAAGACCGTCATAGTCAAGCCCGTAGCCTATAAGAAATTTATCATCAACTTCAAAACCGTAATAATCAGGATCAACATCAGTTACCCTTGTGATTTTTTTATCAAGAAGAGAACAAAATTTAGTTGATTTGGTATGAAAGTTACAACTTATAAAGTCAAGAAGAAATTTTGCGGTAAGTCCGGTATCTACAATATCTTCTATAATAAGTACATTTTTCCCGTTTAAATCGGGTAATGCTATATTTACGGCATTGACTTTGCCCGATGTAGTTGTTCCTCCGTTATAGCTTGATAACCTGATAAATTCCATTTTTAATGGCATGTTTAAATGTTTTACAAGATCAACTGCAAACATAACAGCACCTTTCAGTACACATATTGCAATAACCTCTTCATTACCGTACAGCTCGTTTAATTCATCTCCTAAAGTTTTAATTCTTGTTTGTATTTGATTTTCATCAAAAAGTATTTTTAATTTGTTTATATCCATAACCTAACCTCTTTTTAATGTTAACACATGTGTAGGAGTATTTACAACCTTGATTTTGTCATTCAATCCTAATCCTGCGGCCCACAATACTTCATTCTTTTGGCATAAAAATATCAGTTTGTCTTTTTCATGTGCAGGAATTTTTTTTTCGTTAAGATATTTTTTTAGTTTTTGGCTGCCGGAAAGTCCAAGCGGCTGGATTCTGTCCCCGTCAAGTCTGTGGCGCAGTTCAAAATTAATATTTTTAAGACTCACATAAGCTTTAAATTCGTTATCAGAAGGAAATTTTTGTATATCTCCCTCAAAAGGGGCTATTGAAAAGGTGTAATCTTCAAATTTATAATTTCCGCATTTGTTAATTCTTATGTAATCGGTATTTTTGATATTTTTTGTTACAATTTCTGTTTTTTTATTATTTACGAAAAACCATAGGTTTTCATTTAATGAAATTGTTTTTCCTGATTTTGAATTTTTATTTTCTTCAATAAATTTTTGAATATTCTCAATTTTTTTACGGTCATATTCTATATTGTTATCCGCAAGAAGCTTGTAAATAAGTCTTTTTTGTTCGCCTGCAGAGGCTTTCAAAATATTTTCCGGAAGATAGGAGTTTATTAATTCATTTTCCTCAACAGCCAGCTCTGAAAGTGAATTTAGCGCTTGTTTAACTTTCGGATTAATATTTTGTAAAATCGGCATAATTTCATTTCTTATCAGATTTCTTTTGTATTTAGAATTATAATTAGAGCTGTCAACATTTGGGCTTAAATTGTTAGTTTTAATATATTCTTCAATTTCACTTCTTAATGTTTTTAAAAGCGGTCTGTAAAAAATATCGCGATGTTCACTAATACCCTGAAGTCCTATAGTTCCGGTACCTTTAATAATTCTATACAAAACTGTTTCTGCATTGTCATCATAATTATGTGCGGTAAAAACTACTTTTGAATTAAATTTTTCGGCGCATCTTTTAAAAAATTTATATCGTGCTTCTCTTGCAGCCGTTTCTGTTTTTTCAACATCATCAGGCAGGATTTCTGAATAATATTTTATGTTGCGTGATTTTGCGAAATTTTCACAATTTTGCGCTTCTTTAAGGCTTTCTTTCCCGCGCCAGTTATGGTTTAAATGCACAGCTGCTATATCATATCCGAGTTTATACAAAATATCTAACAGGCACATTGAATCATATCCGCCTGAAAATGCAATGATAAATGTGCCTGATAAGTTATATTTTTCAATAAAATGTTTGACTCTTCGGGTAATTATGCTTCCTGAAATTTTTTTACTCCTTCTTTAATTTCTACAGCATCGACTCCAAGTTGTTCAAGAACTTTCATTGCCAGTGAATCCGGTTCTGTTGTCAAAGCCAGAAGCATGTGTGCTGATTCGATTTTTTCTTTGTTATCTTTTTTCGCAAGCTCCCAAGCTTTTTCAAGGACTCTTTTAGCCCGTTCGGTAAAAATAATTTCCCTGTCATAATATTCATTACCGAAACCTATCATATTTTCGACAATAGTTCTTGCATCTTTTATTGTTATTTCAAGTTCTGCAAGCACCTGGCCGCCGATTCCTGTGCCTTCTCCAATAATGCCCAGAAGAAACATCTCAGTACCGACAATATTACGTCCTAGTCTTCGTGCTTCTTCTTTGGCAAGACGTAAAATCGTAAGAGTTTCGGGCATTTGTTTTTCAATCGGTTTAATGATACTGTGTGCAAGATCATCATCCTGGATTTTCAGTTCTTTTAAAATTTCGTATGCAATCCCGCGTTTTGTTTTTAATAAACCAAGGACGATATGTTCCGGAAGAACTACTGATGAACCGAGTTCTTTTGCTGTTTGCAAAGCCATGTTCATTGTTGTAAAAGCATTTGGCGTAAATATAATTTGCCGTCCTTCGTATTCCGCCTGTCTTGACTGAATCTTAGCAAGTTTTTCTTCAAAATTTTCGCTTGTAACACCATATTGTGCGAATATTTTTGTTAATTCTGAGTCCTTGTCTTCCAGAATTGAAGATATTATCTGTTCAGTCCCCAGTATTTCATAATTTGATGTAGACAATTTTGCGACGGCACGTTCAAATACTTTTTCTGATTCTTTGCTGTTAAATATATTATCCGTTTCCTGAGCTTTATTTTCTTCTGACGGTTTATTTTCATCTATTTCAGGGTGATAAAGCCGTTTGATTTTTTTCTGAACCAGTTTTTCAAGAAGAGATTTTGACTTGTAAATATCAAATCCAAGATCTTCCAAAATTTTGACATTATTGGATTTTTTGTCAGAAATCACGGAAAGAAACAGATGTTCATACAAAATTGTCTGATGACCGGATTTATTTGCCAAATCAAGAGTTTTTTTCAATATCTCTTTATATTCGTTATCAAAGGGCAAATTGGCCGGCTGCGGACCTCTTTGTTGATTTAAAACCAAATATTTTTGTATTTCCGTATTCAGTTTTTCATGAGTTATATCATAAGATTTAAAGATTTTCAGTGAAATTCCTTTAGCTTCATCAAAAAGTGCAAGCAGAAGATATTCCGGAGCAACTTTAGAAGCTCCGGCTTCTTTTGCCAGTCTTTGAGAAGTACTTACGACATTTATTGCTTTTTCCGTGAATTTTTCAAACAAAATTTATTCCTCGTCTTCATCTTCCATATTTTCTACGTATTCTGCGACTTTGTCGAATTCTTCATCGTCATCAATTGTCTCAAATAAGTATTCATCTCCATCTTTTGACAATCTCATAAGAACGACTTCATCACCTTCTTCTTCCTCTACAGGAAGTAAAAGAGCATATTCCTGTTCATCAACTTCTACAATGTCGAATAATTCAAATTTAATTACGTTACCGTTTTCGTCAATCGTTTCAATTATTTGATCTTCATCTGCCATTTTTATTTTCCTTTCTTTATTTTATTCTTGTAAGGTACTGTTCCAGTATAATACAAGCACTTTCAATATCAACCAGTCCTTTGTTTTTTCTAAAGTCTATTTTTTTTGCTCGTAAATTCTCCTCTGCCGTGTCAGACGTTAATCTTTCGTCTTCAAAAGATGTTTCAATTCCTTGAATTTTTGATGCAAAATCTTTACAATCCTTAGCTTGTTCTCCCAGAGTTCCGTCCATATTGTAGGGAATTCCGACAACTAATTTTTTTACATTATTTTCTTTTATTATTTTTTGAATTTCTTCAATAGCTTTATCTTCTGGGTGGCGCTGTATGCAGGAATGGCCGTTTGCAAGCATAAGAAGGTAGTCGCTCAGTGCAACTCCTATTCTTTTTGTCCCAATATCAAGTGCCATTACTTTATACATCTTATTTTACCCACATATCTTCTATTTGTTGAACACGAACATTATCCTTTACAGCAAAATAGTGTTCGTATATGCTTTTTCTCAGAATATTTTTGAATAATTCTCTTACGAGTTTTTTATCATTATATAAAGAATATAAATTTTGTGCAGATTTTTCATCTCCGGCAAGATGTTTGAGTAATGCGCAGTTTAAGATTCTTTCAGTCCAAATCCTGTATTCTTCCGGAAAAAATACTTTTTCAAGATTTTCGTCAATAAACTGCTCGAATTTATCTGTTGAAATTTTATCAATATTCTTTATAAATTCCTCAAACTCATCGCTATAACTGCTGTTTAAGAACCAGTAATCGGTAAAGTCGTATTTTAATATATTTTCAAATTCTTTTTGTGAAAGCTGTTTTATTTTATAATTTAATTTTAAAGGCAGAGCCTCAATATCTGCAAGAAGATTTCTCCAGCATATATATTCATAGGGAATTTTGTGATGAGATAATTTTTCTGCATTTTCAAGTATTGATTTTAAAATTCCCGGTTCAAGCTCAAGTGCTCTCTGGCCTCTATAAAAGCGTTCTATAATTGCATTACATTCAAACTTGGAAATTTCGTTAAATCCGAAACAGTCCCTGATACCCTTGTAATCATCTATTACAATTGCGACAAATTGAACCTTTCCGGATTTGTTAATTCTTGAAATTATTATTGCCTGATTTCCGTGTCCGTCAGGGTATGTTATGCAAAATTTATAAGGTTTTGAATTTTTTAAAATATCTTTGTAAAATTCAAGAGAGTTATCTTCTCGTATTCCTGCAAGTTTGAGAACAGATAAATTTTTTCGTATTGCCGGTATAAGATTTTCATCAACAAAATCAAGCGCACTGTTTAATGCGTGATATGCAAGCTGGGACTTTGAATTCCCCAGAATTTCAAGAGCAGTTTTGCCGGTTTCTGTTTCTGGCATTGACAAAAATACAGGAACAAGCATATTAGCAAGTTCATCTTTACTATAGTCATTACCTAATGATTTCAAAAGAATTACTCTGTCGTCTTCTGAAAGCGAACTTAAAAAATCAAGAAAATCAATTTGAACTTCGGGATTAATTATGGCATTATCCAGAATTCTTTTTGTATCCGAATCAATAAGCTCATCAGGGTTATCCAAATATTTCCCGCATTCCTCGTATGACCAGTTAGTATCAATATCTCTAAGCAAATCAAGTGCAAAAATTTTGGCCTGATTTGAACTCATATTGCTTTTTATAATACTCCACATGTGCTCGCTTAATTCTTCTTTTTTGCCATACCGTAGAAGCAAAAACTTTAAAAGCAGCGCATTGTGGTTTTTATTATTTATTTCTTTAAAAAGCAGTTTAATAATTATAGTTTTGTCATTTTGTGCGTCAAGTGTGCGGAAATGAACTTCATAATTTTCAAAATCGCTGACACCCTTTAGAGTCTCAAATATTCTGGCCATTTCAGCTTTAATCTCAAACGGATTAAGTCCCTGAATTTCTCTCATTTACGAGCCTTTCCCCAGAAAGCGTCTAATATTGCCTGTGCTTCGGCGGACGGCATTCTGTCATTTAAAATTAAATATTGGACGGCAATCATAGCACATTCCGAACATATATTAACTCCGGGGCCTTGCACCATTTTTAGCACCTGTGTATTTGGTCTGCCGAAAAAACTGCAATAAACAAGATCATCTTCTTCGTGGTGGTGATGTTCTGCAGATTTTTCCCGTTTTGCTCCTAATTTAATAACTTTGTCTTCTGACATATTTAACCTCGCATGTTCATATTTGTAACTTTTATTTATATAAATATTTGCCAAAATTTTCGGATTATTTTATAATAAAAATCACAAATAATTTTATGAGGTTGATTATAGCATGAAAAAAGCTTTTTTACTAGCAGCTATTTTGTTTATTTCTGTTGTTTCTACAGCATGCATAAATAACTTTGCGGTTCAGGAACTTAACAATAAAGCAAAAGATTTTATGGATAAAGGAGATTACATATCTGCTATAGAACGTTTGAAATCAAGTGTTGATTTAGACGGAAGTGTTTTTGAAACTCGTTATAATCTTGCTGTTGCCTACACAAAGGCAGAAGATTATGCAAATGCTATTCAAGCTTATAATGATGCGATAAAATTAAATCCGGATTTCCCGGATGCTTACTATTCTCTTGCTGTTTGTGAGGAAAATCTTGCAAAAGATATTATATCCGGGGATATAGTTGTTAATGATGACGACACTCTGAAAAAGCCTGATGAAAATGAAGACGATGATACTGTTTCTGAATTGGAGGAGCGTAAACTTTCTGAAAATAGTTTAAAAATGCTGACTTCTCTTTTGGGCAATGCAATTTCCGATTACAGAATTTATCTTGATAAGAGCGGAACCCCTGATGATAAGTCTTATGTTGAAGATAAAATAAAAGAGCTTGAAATGCTTTTGGCTAAACACACGGTGAGATAAGTATGTTTCAATCACCGGGTGATGTTGCGTTTAGTATTTTGGGTTTTCCTGTATATTATTATGGAATTATTCTTGCATTTGCTATTTTAACAGGTGTTTATACTGCATATTTTTTGTATAAAACATTTTATGATAATGTAAATGCAAAAAAAATTATAGACTTTGCTCCTTTTATTATAATTATTGGTATAATCGGTGCAAGATTATACTATTGTTGTGTTAATTATTCTTATTATTTAAATCATCCTCTGGAAATTTTTTATATAAGACAAGGCGGGCTGTCTATCCATGGAATGATTATTGTTGGAATTGTATCTTTATTTGTTTTTTCAAAAATTTATAAAATGTCTTTTTTAAAGCTAATTGATGTTTTTTTGTGCGGGACAGCTCTTGGCCAATGCATAGGTCGTTGGGGAAATTTCTTTAATTCGGAAGCTTTCGGAACTCCGACTAATTTGCCGTGGAAATTGTATATTCCAATTCAGCACAGACCAATACAATTCATTAATTATGAATATTTTCATCCGGCTTTTTTGTATGAGAGTGTTTTGGATTTAGTAATTTTTATACTTCTCTTTTGTACGTTTAAAAAGTTGTCAAAACATCCCGGTATGATTGCCTGTGTTTACTTAATTTTATATTCTTTTGTAAGAATTTTTGTTGAACATTTAAGAATAGACAGCGTTCTTAATATTAACGGTATTCCGGTTGCCCAGATAATGTCTCTTGCTTTAATTGTATTTGCCGCATTATTTATGATTGTTATTATTTACAAAGATAAAGCCGTTTGATATTGATTTTTAACTCTGTTTATCATTAAATCTGAATATGACTAAATTGCCCCAAAATAAAAAGGCTCTGGTATGGTTAAGCGGAGCACATTTTATAAATGATATATATACCGGCGTATTAAATCCAATTATGCCGTTTATTGCTGCAAAAATCAGTATATCAATGGCTGCTGCTACAATTATATTGACAATTTCTCATATTTTTTCATCTTTGCTTCAGCCTTTGTTTGGTTATTTTGCTGACAATATTGTAAAACGTTCTTTTATATTCTGGGGACTAATTTTATCTTCAATATTTATCCCGTTATCAGCTTTAGCACATAATCCTTTTATTTTAGTATTATTTATAATAATCGGCAGTATAGGCTCAAGTCTTTTTCATCCTCAGGCCTTGGGATTTGCCTCCAGGTTTGCTGATAAAGAAAATGCAGGAAAATCGATGGCAGTTTTTGTCGCTATGGGAACTTTAGGATATTCTTGCGGTCCTGTTGTTTCTTCCGCAATAACTCAATTTTTGGGTATGCCTAAAATGCCCTTAATGACTATATTTGGATTTTTCTGGGCTTTTGTAATGTTTAGTTGCGTTCCAAAATTATCTCTGGTTGAACCGGTAATTTCAAAAATTGATTTCAAAACGGCATTTAGAAGAATTTTAACAAATAGAAAACTTAATATTTTAAATATTATTGCAATGCTTAAGACCATGATTATGTCGGCCTGTTTTATATTATTACCGTTTTTGTGGAAAAATATGGGGTATAAGCCGTTTTATATTGGTATGGCCCTTTTTCTGTTTATTTTTGCCGGCGGAATAGGTTCATTGGTTAGTAGTTTTGTTGAAAAGAAAATCGGGGCCGCAAACGTATTTTATATTTCAATGATATCTACATTACCTTTAATGATATTGTTTATTTTGTTATATTCTTCTCATCCGACACTTTCTCTCTTAGTATTTGTAGTAATGGGATTTATAACAATGATGGCAACTCCCGTAACCATGATTATGGCTCAGAATGTTTTACCTGAATATAAAAGTATAATTTCAGGTTTTATAAACGGATTTTCTTGGGGCATAGTTGCGATTGTTATGTCAATGCTGGGGTTTGTTGCCGAAAAATTCGGAATAACAAATGTACTTTTATTTGTTTCAATAATCCCTGCTGTATGTTCCATTCTTGTAAAAGAGTTATTTAAAAAAGAAAACGATTAAGCTAAAATGTTTAATGATTTGTTAATTTTATGAGTTTGGTTTTTTGATGCCATTTTTTCTTGCAGATAAGCTACATTGTAGAGTAATTTATTAGTCAATAAATCAAGACTGAGTTTTTTATCCATTTTGTTAAGCATGCTTAAATCATGTTCACCACCGAATGTATGTGCATTATTTACGCCGTTAAGCATGGAATTTGCAGCCTGCATTGATGCAAACGATGCGTTATTCATTGTATTTAGTGCATTAAATCGGGCTATGGATGAAACTAACATTCCTAACTCCTGTATAATCTCCTACCTGATTTAGTATATCTCAACATAAGTATAAAATCAAGTATTAATTTTTGTAACAAATTGGGTAATCTTTGAAATTGAACTTTGAGTATATACTTTATATATATGTTGCTCAAATAAATACGAGCGATATTAAAAGAGAGAGTATTTAAATAAGAGAGAGACTATTAAATTCCTATTCCTACCTTCCTAAAAAACAAAATTTTTCCCCTGTTATAAACAGGGGATTTTTTTTATATGGGTTTATATTGTGTTTACTCCAAATATGTCGAAATACGTCCTGCTTATTAGAGAAGGGCGGTTTAAATTTATAAGGGCCTATAATTTTGTTTAATTAAAAAAATCCCCGCTTAGCGGGGATTTTTTTGTTATTCTCCAAGTAGTCCGATTTTGTGGATTTTGATAAAGTTTGTGCCGCCAACCAGAAGCTCAGGAACTGAACCTGTAATTACGACATAATCACCCTTTTCAAGTCCTAAACCATCTATAAGAAATTTATCAAGTTCTAATAATGATTTTTTATCAATAGATGCCTGGAAATCTACAGGAATAGGATAAACCCCTCTGTAAAGTTTAATATCACGGCAAATGTGTCTGTGCGGACAGCAAGCAAAAATTGGTACGCTCAATTTTGCTTCTGCAAGCATTGATGCTGTAAAACCGCTTCCTGTCAATGCAATTGCGGCTTTAACATCCATTTTTCTAGTCATATCAGCAATAGACATACCAATAGCCATTGCTTGAGAATCTTTTTCTTCTTCTATCATTTTTCTCGGGAATTTGTTTTTTCTCATAAATGGAGAAGATTCTACATTATCCGCGATTTTTTTCATCATTGCAACTGCTTCAACAGGGTATGCGCCGGCAGCAGTTTCGCCTGATAACATGATTGCATCTGTCCCGTCCAAAATAGCATTCGCAACGTCTGAAGTTTCTGCACGTGTCGGGATAGGATTTTCAATCATACTGTCTAACATCTGTGTTGCAACTATTACAACTTTTCTTTTTGCATTAGCTTTTCTGATAATAGTTTTTTGTACGATAGGTACTTTTTCGTTTGAAATTTCAATTCCTAAATCGCCTCTTGCAACCATTATACCGTCTGAAACTTCAATTATAGAATCAATGTTTTCAACGGCTTGCGGTTTTTCTATTTTAGAGATAATTCTTGCTGTTGTGTTGCCGTTTTCATGCAATAATTCTCTCAATTTTACTACATCAGAAGCCTGTCTTACAAATGATAAGCCCAAGTAGTCAATATCATTGTGTGCTGCAAATTCTACAAATTTAATATCTCTTTCTGTTAAAACATCAAGGCTGCCTTGAGAGCCAGGGATATTAATACCTTTTCTTTGTTTCAACAATCCGTCTGTTAAAACTTCTGCAAAGATAACTCTGTCTTCGACTTTTTTGACTTCAAGCTGGATTTTTCCGTCGTCAATCATTATTTTTTCGCCGGGAGTAACATCATCTGCCATGCCTTTATAGTCTACAGGTAAAATATCTCCTGTAATTTCCGGCTGGTGGCGGAATTTTAGTATTTCCCCTTTATGAATTTCTATTGATTCAGGCAAATTTCCTATTCTGATTTTGGGTCCCTGAAGATCCAGAAGTACCGGAATTAAAGTTTTTTCTTCCTTTTCAATTTCTCTGATGTAAGACAAATTTGTCTTGTGCATTTCAACATCGCCATGCGAAGAATTTAATCTGAACATGGTTACGACAGCTTTTAAAAGCTCTCTGATTTTTTCTTTTGTTTACGTTGCAGGACCTAGTGTTGCAACGATTTTGGTCATAGTGTAATTATCCATATTCTTCCTTTCTATATTGGGTAAAATTTATTAAAATTATAATTACATGTTTACAAAAAATAATAATTACGATATAATAATACACGAAAAAGGTTTACTAGTAAATATGAGGAATTAAAGATGAAAAAATTTATTGCGGGATTGATGACTCTATGTTTGTTGTCATTTAATGTAGTCCCGGCCTTGGCAGCCTCTATTGCTGATGTCGGACAAAATTACTGGGCTAGTAAAGAAATTAATATTGTTGTAGACAATAATATTATGACTCTTTCCGGTAATCGTTTCAACCCTGAAGGTGATATGACAAGGGTTGAATTTGTTAATGCTTTATTAAAAGTTTTATCTGATGAAAATTTGAATGTTACTATTTCTAATCAATTTTCAGATGTATCAAAATCAAACCCTAACTATGACAATATTTTACGTTCTCAACAGTTAGGTTTGGTTTACGGTTACCCGGACAAAACTTTTAAACCGAATAAGGCTGTTTTGAGATCAGAAGCTCAATCTGTTATCAGCCATATTACTAAAGATATGGATGCTGATAAATCTATCTTAAATCAATTTAAAGATGCTTCAGCTGTACCTGCTTGGGCTAAAAATGTTTATGCAAAAACCATTAATTATGGTATTTACGTAAACTATCCTGATTCAAGAGAGTTGAGACCGAATGATAATTTGTCAAGAGCTGAAGCTGCAGTTCTTTTAGCTAGACTTAAAGAAAAATTAGACCTTGTTAAGCAGCAATATCTCGGTGAAACAAGAATTGAACACCTTGATGTTAAAAGAAATGCTCCGAACAATGAAGTAAAAGTGAACAATGTTCAGAGTGTTATCGGTGAAGGTAACGTTTTGGTTGTCGCTTTTGACGAAAAATTCAAATCTGAAGATCACAAAGCAGGTGATATCGTTAATTTTGTAGCTAATGAAGATATATTTACAGAAGAAGGAACACTTATTATTCCTGCTAACACTAAATTCGTAGCTCAAATTAATGAAATTAAAGATCCAAAATGGTTTAACAAAAATGCAAGAGTTTATCCTCAATTGCAAAAAATAATTTTACCTAACGGTAAGGAAGCTGCATTTAATGCAAAACCATTTTCTAAAGATTATTCTTTAAAAGAAGGTCCTTGGATGACTACAGGTAAATTGGTTTTATGCACTTTAACTGGCGGCGCTGTTGGTACCGGTGCAGGTGTAGGCTTTGCTTTTATTCCTAGCCCGGATGTTATAGGTACTGGTGTTGCAATCGGTCTTCCTGTAGGTGCTGCAGTTGGTCTTGCAACCGGTCTTATTACTAAAGGTCTTCAATACCATGCAAAAGACGGTGAAACAGTATATGTTATCTTGTTAGATGACGCTGCTTTAGACAGAGTAAACCAATCTTTATAATAATAAATTGTAAGGATAAATATTAAACTTTTAGAGGACTGCTTTCGGGCAGTCCTCTTATTATTTAGGATATGGTAAAGAGTATTTAAAAAGTTTATTATAAATATGTAAACAAAGTTTATATATTTATAATTTTAAAATGGGAGTATTTTATGAAAAATTTATGTATTACATTAGCATTAATTGGTGCTATATCATTTTCAACTCAGGGAGCCTTTGCAGCTTGGGAAGGAGCACAATCTTTAAATCCTTTGCCGTATCTTTCTTATCTTAACCCGCTGCCATATATGGGTATTGGCGAAAATAAAACAAATTTTAGTCTGAATCCGTTTACGGGATTTAAAAATTGCAACAAGTGTAAAGTTAAAAAGGTAAAATGTGATGAGTGTACCAGAATAAAAATGCAGCCTTGTCCTACTTGCAGGAAGGCATTTGCTGAAGAAAACTGCAATACCTGTGATAGAATTTATATAGAAACAATACAACCGCGCTGCACATCCTGCGGGCATTAAAAAAAAGAGCCTTTATGGCTCTTTTTTAATATTCAACTATATTTTTAAGAGTGTTAAATATATTATCTGTTATTTCTTGGATATATTCCTGAGACACCATACCGTTAATAACTGCATCTGATATTTGATAAGCAGGTCTAATGTATTGTTGTGCTGTCTTGTTTACATCTTGGAACTGTAAATCTGCGGCTTTTCCTGTTTTACCTCTTAATGCAGCTCTTCTGTACCATCTGTCTTTAATAACTTCAAGAGGTGTATAGACATAGACTTTTACATCCATAATGTCTCTTAAACCTTCATTTAATACATATAAGCCTTCCGTTAAAACTACTTTTGCAGGTTTTTTAGGATCTCCTTCGGGGTTTGAGACACAGGTTACAAAATCATATTTTGGAGATGTGATTTCTTTTCCTGTTTTAAGTTTCATAAGATGTTTTTTCATTAAATCTAAATCAATTGCATCCGGAGTGTCGAAACTGAAACCAGTTTTGAATAATGCTTCATAACTGCCGGCTTCTAGTAATTCTTTAGATGTGTCTTTATAGTAATCATCGCACCTGATTACTGTGTAAATACCTTCTTTTTTCTCTTTTACACAGGCCTTAATTGTATTGTCAACAAAGACAGTTTTGCCTGATGCGCTTTCTCCTGTAATACCTATAAGAAAAGTTTTCTTTTTTTCCTGAACAACTTTTCTTGCGATGTTCAAGATAAGATTTTCTGATGTTTTTAAAAATAGCGGCTGCGATTGAAGTTTATCTTCTTCAAGAATCTTTTTCAGAGATTCAACGATTTGTGATATAACTTCCATATCACGCCTGCTTGAATAATAATCATAACTTGTTAGAAAATCTGTTACCATTCTACTTCCCCTATAATATTATAATATTTTACATTAAACTTTTTTTATTTTGTAGGAATAATAAATTTTGTAACAATATTATTATTTTCCTTAAAGATTGTTCGAAAAAATGCCGTTATGGGAATAAGTGAAGTAGCCTTTTATAGTAATTTAAAATTACCAAATAAAGTCTACGGGAGTTAATTTTTTAAGGAGATAGTCATGTATCATGATGAAATTTTTGAAACAGCCCTAAGAGATGTTAGGGAAGAAAGTTACAAGGCATTGAAAGAAGAAATTTTTTCAATGGAGTCAGCAATTGAACGATTTTTTAAAAATGTGTTAGAGTGCACCACAAGTAAATCCGAACGAGATTTTAACGTTTCATCATTTTAGAAAGAAAAAGAACCGTATTACGGTTCTTTTTTTATGCTGCATAATTTAAGTTTGCTATTGTTTCAAGTTGACTTACTACAGGATCATACTGTGATGTGTTATCTAAATATTGATTATAATTGTTTAAACTTTCAGATTCTTCTACTGTACTTTCCCGTTGTGCTACAAGCTCATTGAATGCGTTAAGAGTTTCTTCATCATCAAATCCGCCTTCTTCTTGTGCCTTTTGGGCTGTCGCTAAAAGAAGTTCTTCTTGTACATCTGCTGATTCTGATGCATTTTGGGCAAGTTGTTTTGCTGCTTCCTGTTTTTTATTATTTTGTTCTTCTGCGTATATCTCGGCTTCTGATTTATTTAGTGAGTCTTTTTCGCCAAGTGCGGCATCCATAACTTTTCCAGCTCCCCAGCTCGCTATTGCTCCGCCTATCAAACCACCGACAAATCCAATAACTGCACCTGCAACGTTTCCTATACCCGGAACTACTGTACCGGCTATTGCGCCTGCAGCGGCTGCACCCGCAGCATATCCAAGGACACTTGCTCCAACTTTTGTTGCCGATTTAGCAAGTTGTTTATTACCTCTGTTGTTACTTATTCCTTGTTTCTTTTCTTCTTTATCGATATTATATGCTTTAATAACATCCGGAATTTCCAGAACACCTTCAATAGCTGCCATAATCCAGGTTCCTTTTACACCTTTTTTTGCTAATTTAAGGGCTGATGCCCCTTTTGAGGTCTGCAAAAGTTTGCTTTCAGCTTTATATACCCCTGTTTTTGTTTTTAGCCAGTGTGATGCTTTACCGGTTTTTGAGGTTGGTTTAATTGTTCCGTTTTGAAGAGCTTCATTAACCTTTAAATCTCCCTTTTGAATTGCTGCCCTGATTTTTTTGAGCTGTTCTTTTAATTCTGCCCCTGTCATTTTTTTATCTTTAGCTTCTTGTATAAGTCTTTTGGCCTCATCATAATAGCCGCTTTTAATTTTTGTATTCTCAAGTTTTGCAAGCTGTTTGGCGTTTAATTTGCTAACGTCTGTTTTGGCATTATATGATGGAAGTTCTTTTTCGTAGTTTATTAGATTTTTGTACTCATGTTTATTTTTCATTGTCTGTATAAAGCTTTTATCATCTTTAAGATGCGCTGTTAATGCTTTATTTTTTTCGTTAAGATTTTTCCAGGCTTGAAAGTAATTTACGTTTGATGAACCTTTCATTTCCTTGTATACCTGATAAGGCTTAGAACCATATTTAATAGCTACAGGTGCCCCAGCTATTAAAGGAACCCCGAAAGCTATATTTGTACCCAGTTCGTTTGTTATACTATGTTGTGGAGTTTGCACATTTTGTACTCCATAGAGCCAGTTTGCAAGCGCTAAATTTTGGTTTTGCACTGAATTAACATCTGTCATTTTCTTTTCCCTTATTTATTTATAATTTCCCCGTATATTTAATATAAAAATTTTTATTTAATAAAATTGCCTATTTTGTAAAGAATTGTTAAAATGCGGCACATTATAAAATAGCGCCGCGATTTTAACATTGATAATTAAGTCTGTTCATACCGGAGGTCATAGCCATAAAATCTTGATCCATTGGATTTGTCATTCCGCCTGCATACAACATCTGCTGCATTGCCATTAATTGCTGTGGAGTCATTGTTGGTTGAGGAATATTTGGCATTTGTTGAGCTGCTGTTGTATTCGGAATTCCCATACCAACTCCAAACGGATTCATACCATATTGCTGCATCATTGCCTGCTGTTGTTTTTGTGCTTCTTCTGCTTCTGCTTTCTTTTCAGAGTGGCTTTTTCCGGTGAACTTACTCATTAACCAGTCGCCTGCTATATAACCTACGATACCTCCGACAATAGGAATAGGTATTAATGCCTGACCTATGGCTGCACCTGTTATTCCGGCACCGAGTCTTAATCCGGCTTTGCCTGTTTCTGTTATGCCGCCGACTATACCTTTATCTTTAAATGCTGAGAATATATTGGGAAGTTCTGTTACTGCAATCATTAATGTTCCTATTAAAGGCATTCTTTTGCCTAAGCCTTTCATAGAGCCTTTAAATTGAGACCAGAATTTTGAAAATCCTGTTTTACCTGCTTTTGTTGCTTGGATTGTACCATATCTCCATCCCGCTTTAACAACATTAGGGGTGCTTTTTATAGAATGCCAGGTACTTTTCCAGAAATTTCCATGCTGTTTAATCATTTTGTCATTGTGTTTTTCTGCCTCTTGTGTCCCCTTTTTTATGCCTGACCAAACGGATTCCATATAGGATTGACCGGCTGTTTTGCGTCCTCTAACTGTTTCACGAACAGCCTGTGTAAATTTTTCATTACCCGTACCAAGTACAAAGTCTGGGTACAATTTACCGGCGCGTTTAAAATAATTCCAACCTTTTGATGCAATGGAACTTATTCCCATATTTACCTACCTAATTTTTTATAACCTACCTTAATTACATAAAAAATTTTTGTTTGAAAAAATTGCCCTTAAGTTTTATTTTGTTAAGATTTGTTAATATTTACAAACCTGCCAATAAGTTGTATAATTAGACTATGTATTGTGAAGACGGTAAAATTTTCATAGAGGATGATGACCAGTGTATGGACTGCAAGAATTATGCAGAAGGTGTTTCATGTCCTTTACTAACTGCTTTGGGACTTGGAGTTGTTTATCTTGAAGATAGTTTGACTGTTACAAATTGCGGTTTTTTTGAAAAATTTGAAAGAAAATTACATATTGTGAGGAACAATGACACGAATAACATTGATTAACGGAGACGGTATAGGCCCTGAGATTTCTGATGCCGTTGTAAAAATTATTGAAGCTTCAGGGCTTAAAATTGATTGGGACATTCAAACTGCCGGAGAAGATGTTATTGAGACAGAAGGCACTCCTTTGCCCGAGAGAGTCTTAAATTCTATAAAGGAAAATAAAGTGGCTCTTAAGGCTCCGGTTACAACCCCTATCGGTAAAGGGTTTCGTTCTGTAAACGTTCAGCTTCGAAAATCTCTTGATTTGTTCGCCAATTTGCGTCCTTGCAAAAATTTGCCAGATATAAAAACAAAGTTTAATAATGTAGATATTGTTGTTGTAAGAGAAAATACCGAAGATCTGTATGCCGGAATTGAACGTCAGGTTGATGCTGACACTGCAGAAAGTATAAAAATTATAACCCGTAAAGCATCAGAGAGAATTTGTAAATTTGCTTTTGATTATGCGGTTAAAAATAACAGACAAGAGGTTTGCGTTGTTACTAAAGCAAATATTATGAAGCTTTCTGACGGGTTGTTTTTGGATTGTTACAGGCAAGTTTCACAAAATTATCCCCAAATTAAAAAACGAGAAATTCTTGTTGATAATTTATGCATGCAGTTAGTTCAAAATCCTTCACAATTTGATGTTCTTGTTCTTCCAAATCTTTACGGAGATATAGTATCTGATTTGTGTGCAGGATTAATCGGAGGATTAGGAGTCGCTCAGGGGGCAAATATCGGCTTGGATTATGCGGTATTTGAGCCTGTTCATGGTTCTGCACCTGATATAAAGGGACAAAATAAAGCAAATCCGACAGCATTATTGCTCTCTGCTATAGAAATGCTTAAATATATAGGACAAACTTTTTATGCTGAAAAAATTGAAAATGCTTTGTTCAAAACATTGTCTCAAGGTAAATATACAAAGGATTTAGGTGGAAATTTGTCAACATCTGAATTTACAGATGCGATAATTACAAATTTGCTGGCTTAACTTAATCAATCAGGCCCAAATCTCTTAAAAATCTTGTATTATCTGACAGTTCAAGAAGTTTTTCATCTTCGGTCGGGTCAATTACACCTTTAGAAAAGAGCTCATCCATAATTTCATTGTGAGATTCATTTTCAGGATTGGATAGTGCCAGTTTGGTAAAATTTTTGATGTCGCATTTCCGCTCATACATATTGACAGCAGTTCTTGTTAATTTGTCGAGAAATACACTTTTTCTTCCATCAAAATCAACGTCAAGCGGATTAATCGCGGCACAATGGCGTTTTGTCTTTTCTAATTTAAGTTTTTGAGCTAACTTTTTAAACATCATATTTACACATTATCCCCTTATTTTTTATTATACACTATTTGTCAAGAAAATCTACAATTCTTAACAATTATAACAGTATAATTTTTTTCTTGATTATAACTTTTATTTAAATTAGAATATTGGCATAAAAACGTAAAATAATTAGAACAGAAATCTATAAAGGTGGTAAGAAGATGCTTGATATCAAAATGATAAGAGAATGCCCTGATAAGGTAAATGAACTTTTGAAGAGAAGAAACCCCGAATTATCAATTGATGAAGTTTTGGAAATAGATGTTGAAAGAAGAAAAATTCAAACTCAGGTTGATGAACTTCGTGCAAAAAGAAAAAATGATTCACAAAAAATAGGCCAGATGAAAAAAAACGGAGAAAATACTGATGCTGTTCAGGAGGAAGTCCGTAAACTCGGTGATGATATTAAAGCATTGGAAGAAAAACAGGCTGAATTAGATAATAAACAAAGAGATATTTTGCTCCATACTCCTAATATCCCTGATGAAACTACACCTATAGGCTTGTCAGAAGATGACAATGTTGAAGTTTACAAATGGGGTGAACCAAGAAAATTCGATTTTGAATTTAAGGCTCACTGGGATTTGTGTGAAGAAAAAGGGCTTGTTGACTTTGAACGCGGTGTAAAAATTTCCCAGAGCAGATTTATTTTGTATAGGGGAAAAGGTGCTAAATTAGAACGTGCAATTATAAACTTTTTCTTAGATTATCATACTCAGGAACAAGGATATGAAGAAGTTTTACCTCCTTTTATGGCAAATGCTGCAACAATGACCGGTACAGGCCAGCTTCCAAAGTTTAAGGAAGATATGTATAAATGTGTTGATGAAGACTTGTACTTAATTCCGACTGCTGAAGTTCCTGTTACTAATATTTATGCAAATGAAATTTTATCGGAAGATGATTTACCTAAATATATGACTGCTTACACTCCGTGTTTCAGACGAGAATCGGGTTCTGCAGGAAAAGATACCAGAGGACTTATCAGGGTTCATCAGTTTAATAAGGTTGAACTTGTAAAACTTTGTACACCTCAGACTAGTAAAGATGAACATGAAAAATTGACTGAAGATGCAGAAAAAATGCTTCAATTGCTTGAACTTCCTTACCGCCGTGAGGCTTTGTCAACCGGGGATATAGGTTTTTCTGCTAATAAATGCTGGGATTTAGAAGTTTGGATGCCATCTTACGGTACTTATAAAGAAATTTCTAGTTGTTCAAATTACGGAGATTATCAGGCAAGACGTGCTAATATAAGATATCGTGATAAAGCAACCGGAAAAACTCAGTTTGTTCATACAATCAATGGTTCGGGATTAGCTGTTGGTAGAACTTTTGCAGCAATTGTGGAAAATTACCAGCAGGAAGACGGATCTATTATTATTCCGGAAGTCCTAAGAAAATATACAGGGTTTGATAAGATATAAAAAAACTCCCGAAAGGGAGTTCTTTTTTATTTCATTTTGCTGAAAATGTCTTCATACGTATCAGCTTCAAATTGTCGCATTTTTGCGGCCTGTTTATCTGCAATTTTTGCAACTTTTTCAATAAATCCTACAGGACCTTGAAACAATTTTGTAAAAGCATTCTCACTATAATTTTTAAAGAATGCAAAGCTTAGAGCATCCTCTTTATCTATTGAATATACATTAGCACTTAAAGTTTTACCATCAGGCATAATCATAAGATTTATATCTATTTTATCATTTTTTGCCTGCTGATTAACTATTCTGTTAAGTTTTTCTAATTCAGAAGGCTTTTTTATCCTTGCTTTGAGAGCTTTATTAACAACTTCGTTTGAATGAATAGCCATTCCGAAATTTGGTCTATTGTTTTTCTGTGTGTTCAAATTTACCTGCATGTATTCTCCTTTATTATTTATAAATTCGTTTATATAAAAAGTGTAAATATATTTTTTTGCTATTTATCTGTTTTTAGTCTATATTATTTTACATGAGTAATTTTAATCCAAACAAATGCTATGTTGAAGAATCAACTGCTAACCAGAATAGTTCAAATTGGACTAGTATAACTTACTATTTTCAGATTATTTCGTCGTTTATATATGCACTGCTTGTTGTATATGTATTCTTTATATTAATAAATTATGAGCCATCAGGTTATTCAAGACACAGATATTATCGCAGACACCATAGTGTTTTCTGGGATTATTTTTTATTATATGCTATAGGGTGGCCGAATTTAAAAATCTTTTTTAATTCATTATTTGCACCCAGAGTCAAGCTTGATTTTGATAACGGATTAATCTCCGTTAATGATAAACCTCTTTCGGTAGATAGAATAAAGAAAATGGATATAGTAGAAATTAAGCCTTATCACTCTACCTGGCGTTTTGGGGATTGTCCTGCCTTTAATTTTTCCGGATATAAAAAGTCCATAGTTTCTATAAATACTCAATATGGTGATATAAGTTTTTATGTATGTTCTGAAAAGGCACTTGAATTACTTACGAAATTTTGTGAAAAATTTGGGAAAGAATGCAATTATACTTATGACGAACGTAGATTATTTTTGACTTTTTATTAAAAATTTTTAACAGATTTTAAAAAATACTTATTTTGTGGAATAATATAATTAATACAGATATGGGAGTATGAATGAGCGAATTTCCATTTGAATTGGATGATTTTCAAAAGGAAGCCTGTCAATTTATTGACGATGGTAAAAGTGTTGTCGTGTGTGCACCTACAGGTGCAGGAAAAACCGTTATCGCCCAGCACGCTATTAACAGGGCTTTAAAAGAGGGAACAAGAATTTTTTATACTACGCCTTTAAAAGCTCTTTCTAACCAAAAATATTATGACTTTGGAGAACAATACGGTAATGAGAAGGTTGGTCTTTTAACCGGGGATACCTCTATAAATCGTAATGCTCAAATTGTTGTTATGACAACAGAAGTTTTCCGAAATATGCTTTACGGTACAAATTTCGGCTCTGTAAAGGATAATTTGAAGGATGTTAAATATGTAGTTTTAGATGAAGTTCATTATATGAATGATGAACAGCGCGGAACTGTTTGGGAGGAAAGTATTATTTACTGCCCGACTAATGTTCAGATTATAGCTCTTTCTGCGACTGTTGCAAATGCGAGGGAGCTTACTGACTGGATTAATACTGTTCATTCAAAAACTGAGCTTGTAGATACGGATTTCAGACCTGTTCCTTTAAGATTTTATTATTTTGACAGCTCTCAGCCGACAAAACTGTTACCGCTTTTAACTCCAAGCGGACAGTTAAATAAAAAGATAAAACCGGAAAAGCGTGTTTTTGGCCGCAAACTTCAAAACAAAAAATCTTATGTTAAAGAAATTATAAAAAATTTACAAGAAAATGATATGCTGCCTGCTATTTATTTCACTTTTTCTCGCAAAAAGTGTGATGAGCAGATGGAAAAATGTGCCTCGCTTGATTTGATTACAAAAGGTGAAAGAGCACAGATACAGCAATTTATAGATGAATATATTGCTGAAAATCCTCATTTATACAATAATAAACATATTGAGTATCTTCTTTGCGGTGTGGCATCTCATCATGCAGGACTTTTACCTGCCTGGAAAAATCTTGTTGAAAAACTTTTTCAAAAGGGACTCATTAAAGTTGTATTTGCTACGGAAACTCTTGCAGCTGGAATAAATATGCCTGCCCGCTCTACTGTTATAAGTTCAACGAGTAAACGTACCGATAGCGGTCATAGAATGCTTACTGCAAGTGAATTTTTGCAGATGTCCGGTCGTGCCGGAAGGCGTGGAATGGATGAGGTCGGTTATGTTACAATTGTAGGCACTCAATTCCAGTCTCCTGAAGAAGTCGCAGAACTTGTATTAAGTGATGCAAATCCTTTAGAAAGTCGATTTTCTCCGAGTTATTCAATGGTGCTCAATCTTTTGCAGCGCTTTAGTTTGGATGAGGCAAAAGAATTAATTTTGAAAAGTTTTGGCTATTTTTCTTCCGGTTCAAGACTTCAGCCGCTTTTAAAAATGCGTGAACAGCTTGAAAATGAGGTAAAATCAAGGGAATTTGTATGTCCTTATAAATTATGTGATGAAAAATTACATGAATACGACAAAATAAGACATATTTATGTTCAAAACAGACAGACTTATAAGAAAATATGCAAGCAGGAACGTTCTAAAAATAGGCCATTATCCACTGAGGCCGTAAAATTCGGAAAAGAAACAAAAGCGATGTTAGAAAAAATGCATTCATTCAGGTGTGATACCTGCAAGCTTTATAAAAAACATTCTAAAAATGTTGAAGTTCTTGCACGTTTTTCTGTTCGTCTATCTAAAATTGACAAAGAAATTGAAAAACAGAGAGACATATTCTGGAATAAATTCCTTGCTCATAGAAGCGTTTTAATTGATATGGGGTACCTAAGAGATGATTATCCTACCGAACAGGGTATAACGACTTCACAAATTCGTTCAGAAAATGAATTATTTATCGCTGAAATAATATTTTCAAATGTTTTAGACGGGCTTACTCCGGCGCAGCTGGCTTCTGTAGTTTGTGCTATTACAACAGAGGATTTACGTATTGATATTCCTTACCTCCCAATTTCACAACCTGTTAGAAAAACATTAAATTTAATCAGAAATATAAGACGTAAAGTTGAAAAGGTGCAAAACAGATATTCTGTTGACGCTCCAATGTATATTAATCCATACTTCAGCTCTTTAATTGAATTGTGGGTTGGTGGTGCCGAATGGGAGTCTATAACTGAACAAATTGATATGGGCGAAGGTGATATTGTTCGTTCATTTAAGCGTGTTGTTGATGTTTTAAGACAGTTTACTACTATAGACAATGTGCCGGAGGCTCTTGTTTTCACTGCTCGTGAGGCCATTGATAAGATTCAGCGTGAACCTGTAAATATAGATTAGGCTGACAAAAATTTTTTTTATAGTTTTTGCTATGGGTATGAAAATATCTGCAATTTCATTTTTTCAAAAAAGATTAATGCCACTTTTAACTGCAGTATCACTCGCTTATCCTGTGAAATTAGGAAACACTGGCCTTGTAGATTTGTCCAAATGCGTAAATAGTTTTCCTATAATAAACACCCCTTCCATAAAAGATTTAGAAGGTTTGAAAATTGTAAAATCTGTAAATTTTAAAGGCGGTATTTCTTATATGTTTGATTCTGCTTCAGTTAAAATTTTGAAAAAGCGTATAAGAAAACCTGATGCTTTAATTTCTTATTCTGCACCTATTGAAAATAAAAATAATGTTTATCTTGAGTCTTTTGGTATGTTTTTTGCAAACAGACCTCAAGGCAAGAATGTCCGCCCGCATCTTGGGCTGGATATTTTTGTTTCGCCATATTCAAGAAAGCCTAAAGAGCCTGTTGTTGTAAAGGCTCCTTTAGATGGTGTTGTAATTTCGCATAAAAGAGCAAGAAAAGAGGATAATGTAATATCAAATTGTGTAACTATGCTTGGTGTTGACGGCCGAAGATATTCATTTGACCATTTGGCGCGTTCCACTGATTATACAGATTCAATACCCCTGCCTGTTGTTGGAACAATTTTAAAAAGGGGGGATGAAATAGGTTATGTGGGTTCAACAGGTGAGACAACAATGTGGCATTTACACTTAATAGTGATGACAGATGAACAACTTGCAAAACAACAAAAAAGCAAATTTTGGCAAGAACTTGCTCAGAAAAGTGAATACTGCAGGCTGACAGGTCAGGTTAATCCGCTTGATGAAAATTTAGCGGGAAAAATCGCAAAAATTTTAAGTGAATATAGAGTCCGAAAATAGGCTTTTTAGTGTGAAAAATACTATATTAAGTTTTGTAAAACCCTTGCTATAAAAGGGATTGAAGTATTTGTTAAAATATGTTACAATAGTAGTAGGAAGATCCTGATAAATGGTTTATCGTAAAAAATCAGGTTTCCGATGAGTGTTATTCCCCACCCCACTCTTAAATCAAAAAGGTATCCGGTTACTCAAACCTTAGAGGTGACATTATGGATACGTTGATTTATCATGCTGAAAATTATGAGTTGAAAAAAATAGCAGAGATTGCTGTTAATGTTTCAATAATAGGGGTTTTATGTTTGTGTCAGGTGCTGCTGCCAATTCATGCAAGCAATATGAAAGTCGCACAGGTTACAGCACCTGACTTTGATACAAGTCAGATAAAGACCAAAATTCTTAATAAAATTTCTCCCGAGGTTCAGCAGAAAAATTTTGATAATTTAATTCGTCAAAAATATCCTAAGGCTCTTATAACTGACGTAACGAGCGGGGTAAAGCATATTAAACTTACGAAACATTATAGCGGGAGACCAGTAAGAATAAATGTTGTAGAAGTTGATATGCAGCTTGCAAAAAATTTAGAGTTAACTCCCGCGCTCTCCTCAAATTCAACACTTAAAAGCAGAAGGTCAATAAGTACAATAGCTAAAAATAATAATGCAATAGTTGCTTTAAACGGTACATATTTTAAGCCTCAGACGGGCGTTCCGCTTGGAACTTTGATGATTAACGAAAAGATGTACACAGGTCCTGTATATGACAGGGTAGCTATGGGAATTTTTGATGACGGATTTGATATTGCAAGAATAAGCCTTAATGCATCTGTAACGGGAAGCGGCAAAACAATTAAGGTCGATAATATTAATCAACCGAGAATGCTTTCTACACATGTTATTGTTTATACCCCTGAATGGGGAAAATATTCACCTGCTGCACCTAAATATGGTGTAGGCCTGCAGGTTACTGATGATAAAATTACAAAAGCATCTGCAAATGCTGTTGAAATTCCTCAAAATGGCTATGTAATTTCAGGCCCTAAAAGTATTTTGTATGCTTTACTGGATAAAAAAGATGCTTTGCTTGACGTAAAAACAACTCCGGAGTGGAAAGGTGTTAAGCATATTATAAGCGGTGGTCCTTATCTTGTAAAAGATGGTGAAGTTTTTGTGGATATGACAGCACAGAAACTTCAGGCAATAGGCGGACGAAACCCAAGAAGTGCGATTGGTTATACTGCCGATAATAATGTTATACTTGTCGCTGTTGACGGGCGTGAAGGCAGTTCTATCGGAATGACATTAATGGAACTTGCAAACTTCATGCAGTCTATCGGTTGTGTCGGAGCTATTAATTTGGATGGAGGCGGTTCAACCGTTATGTATGTAAACGGAAAAGTTGTTAATAAACCGCAGATGAACGGAGGAATTCCGCTTTCTAACGCAATTGTTTTATCTAAAACAGAGTCATAAGCCCAAACTTCTTCTCATAATCTTTTCATACTTGCACTCATCCTGCGCTATGCGCGGGGTTTTCTTTTATCTGCTTATATTTTGATCTATTATATCAGAAACCCAAGGAATATAACTGTATTTCCCGATAAATGATGTTATTGCAAGATAAATCAAAAACAGGTAAATTACAGCCTGGATTAAAGAGTAATCAAAAATTAACGGCATATTCAGCCAAAATGTGATTTGGGCAACAATTTGGTTGATTATCGGGATAAAGCTTAAAAGATTTGAAATCCATCCAATAAGTATTGAAAGCACAGCAAAGCCAAGAGAAATAAAAATTGATTGGAATATGTGATATTGTAAAAAAGGCTTTAAACGTGCTTTTGTAAATAAACCTATAATCAGCCAAATAAATCCTACCATACCCATTGTAAGATATGTAAGGGCTGCTACAATTCTTTCTACCATAAACGGGGTATCTTCACGCATTTTATACGGGTTCTCCGTTTCGTTTTTTATCTATATATTCATCAAGCACCTGTGTATAAACAAGTCTATATTCATCATTTTCAGGAGCAATATTAATAGAAGCTCTATAAGATGCAATTGCTTGTTCAATTTCACCATTCAGATAATGTGCGTTCCCCAGAAGCATATATGTCATTGCACTGTTAGGTTTAATTCTGAGCGATGATTTATACAAATCCATTGCCAAATCAAGATGATTAAAGTTTGTATAAAGATTTGCAAGCAGAATTTGAGCCTCAATTTCTTTTGGTTTAATTTGTTCTGCTCTCTTATACATTTCTACAGCCATATCATATTCGCCGAATTCAGAAAGCGCAATAGCATAGCAAATATAAGCCTTATAATTATCCCCTTCCATTTTAAGAGCCTTTTCAAAATAATTATAGGCCTTTTCCCGTTCTCTCATTAATGTAAGAGTATTTCCAATACAAATACACACTATTTTATTATCTGGGTTCAGGACAAATACTTTTTTGTAAAGCTCAAGAGCAGTTTCATAGTCAAATAATTTGAAACATACATTACCCATATCAACGAGTGCCGTAATATTTTCAGGGTCAAGTGATAAGGCTTTTTCATAATATGCTTTTGATTCTACGTAATCTTCATTGTCCTGATATAAAAGGGCAATAGCATTATAAATTTCCGGATTTGTGGAATTCAAATCAATAGCTCTATTGTAATAGAAAAGAGCTTTTGGAAAATTTTTCCATTCGGCAAATACATTTCCTATATTGTAGTAAATAAGAAAATTTTTGGGGTTAATTTCAAGAGCTCTGTTGTAATAAGATAAAGATTTTCTGAAATCTTTTTCATAAAACCACATTGTCCCCATTCCGACCAATGCCTGAACATCATCTGGCTTTATTGCCAGAAGGCTGTCTAAAACAGACATTACTTTATCGTAATCTTCAATTTGAAGGTAAAGTTCAGACAATCTATGGTAATTTTCTGTATTTGTAGGGTCTTTAGCCATAGCTAAGACTAATTCATTAATTTTTTTATCTATCTCTTCTCTATTCATAATACCTTTATTCTACACGATTTTTAATATTTTGCAATAGTATTTAGATTTGTAACGGACTAATTCTAATACTGTTTATATTCTTCAGATATTTTTTTCCATTCTTCTTCCGGAATACTAAAAGCGTTGCTCCAAAATTTTTCTATTGCATACATTTCCCGTTCTTCTTTGTGCAGAATATGAACAACAACATCGCCATAATCAAGAAGATTCCAGCGGTTTTTGGCATCATTTTCCATCCTCATTGGCGAGCGTGAAAAAAGTTCTTTAATACGGTCTTTTGTATTATTCATCAAAGCTTTAACCTGCGGAGTTGAATCACCTGTTACTATTACGAAATAATCAGCAAGTGATGATACATTACTTATATTTAGGATTGTAATATCTTTCCCCAATTTTTCGTCAAGTGTGCGTGCAATTACACAGGCAAGTTTTTTTGAATCAAGTTCTTCTGTCATAAAATTTTCCTTATTAGTTTTACGCCGAGTATAACATATAAAGCTGAATATGCAACCTTAGTAAGTTGCAATAAAAACGCGGGCTAAATCCGCGATGACAGGACATTTTGTTTTTCAAAAAAAAAAAAAAAAAAAGAATATGTCATTGCACACTTGTTGAG
>CALUVX010000169.1 GCA_944324295.1 Candidatus Gastranaerophilales bacterium | reverse complement strand
ACAGATAAATTTACCATAAAAAAAATCTTGATAACATTGGAAAATATGTTATAATAATATATGTAAGAAGAAAAAGAGGAGTATAAGTATGAAAAGATTAATTAATTCGGAACTTCGGGGGGGGGGCATTCTGAGCTAACAGAGGGCAAAAAGGCCGGATGTCAAGTCATTACCCGAAGACCGGAGGGTAAGAAGACAGGAGGTCAGACTGTTATCAGTGAGCAAAGCTCACGAAAAATTCATTCCCTCTCTTGGAAGAGGGTGTCCGAAGGACAGGAGAGGGTGAATAGAGACTCTTCTTTTATATCCACCCTTAATTCCTCCCTAATCAGTGAGGGAGAAAATTTCGTTTCACGCTTCCCCCTTCACTTTTCACTAAAAAAGAAAGCAGCCTTCACTCTAGCAGAGGTTTTAATAACTCTTGGGATTATAGGTATTGTTGTCGCATTAACTATGCCTTCCTTAATTGATAATCATAATCAAAAAGTAGTGGAAGCTCGTCTTGAAAAATTTTATTCATCAATGAATCAAGCTATACGCATGGCAGAACTTGATTACGGTCCTCGTGAATACTGGTTTGAGGACAACAATGACTTGGCATTACAAGAAGCTTGGATAAAAAAGTATATTGTCCCCTATATGAATATAGTGAAAACTGATACTGTTATTATCGGAGGCAGAAATGAATTTACCATGTATTTTGCAGATGGCAGTGCAGTAACTTTGGTTGCCTCAAATGGTCGAGATTGGTTTTTCTTCCCGGGAGATCCTGAAAGATGTATTTCTTCATCCCCTACCCGTCATTATAAAGATTTTATAGGCCGTTGTGCTTTTGCATTTTATTACAATCCTGTACCAAAGTCTACCGGAGATAGTTTTATGCAATGGAATTTTGAGCCATACATGTCGAGCTGGGATGGGAAGGAAAGCTCTTTAAAAAACAACACAACATTTGGTTGTAACGAAAATTCCGGCTGGTCGGCATATTGTACCCGCTGGATACAGTATAATGGCTGGAAAATTCCAAAAGATTATCCGTTCAGGGTTAAGTACAGATAATCAAAATAAGCTTTGCTGTTCGTTATTGTTAAAATTTTTGTACCCGAGATGTCTGTAAGTTGCGGGGGAAACTTTTCTCCCGCGCGGGGTACGCTGTAGCAAGCCGGCCTGAAGAAGAAACGGTTCGCATACATCCTCAATTGTTCTGACATCTTCCCCTATAGCTGCGGCAATTGTTTCAATACCGACAGGCACGCCGTCGTATTTTTTTATTATCAGTTTTAAAAGATTTCTGTCGGTGTTATCAAGCCCGTAATTATCAATTTTTAAGATATCAAGTGATTTGTTTGCTATATCTTCTGTTATTTTTCCGTCATGTTTTACCAGAGCATAATCAGAAACACGCTTAACAAGTCTGTTTGCAATACGAGGCGTTCCTCTGGAACGTTTTGCAATTGCGTGTGCACCTTCTTCTGTTATTTCAATATTTAAAATTCCTGCGGTTCTTTTTATAACTTGTGCAAGTTCATCTTCCGTATAAAATTCAAGTCTGTTAATAATTCCCAAACCATCACGAAGCGGTCCTGACAGTTCCCCTGCTTTTGTAGTTGCACCTATCAGAGTGAATTTTGGAAGCGGTATGCGCAATGTTTTTACTGTTTGAGATTTCCCGGTTGTCATATCAAGGAAAAAATCTTCCATTGCAGGATATAGAATTTCTTCAGCTATTTTATTTAATCTGTGAATTTCATCAATAAATAAAATTTCACCGCCTTTTAATGACATTAATATTCCTATAATGTCTCTGGGGCGTTCCAATGCAGGTGCCGAAGTGATTTTTATCTCAACTCCCATCTGTTCCGCTATTACTCCTGCAAGAGTGGTTTTCCCGAGTCCCGGCGGGCCGTAAAAAAGCAGATGGTCTAATGGCAGCCCCCGTTTTTTTGCAGCTTCTATTGAAATTTTTAAAGTTTCTTTTAAAGCAGACTGGCCTATATAAGTGTCAAAAGTTTTTGGGCGGATACAATTTTCAAAATTTTTATCATTGTCAAGACATTCAGATTTTATAACCGAATTTCTTTTCTTTTCGCTAATTGTTTTGTGCTGAAAATCATTATCGTCTGCTATGATACTCATTGTCTTTCCTTTATTTTTATGATAGCATAAAATTAAAGGTTAGGAAACAATATTAAGAAGGAGATTTTATGAAAGTATCAGAACGTTTAGAGTTAATACCGCCTTACTTGTTTGCGGAAATAGACAGAAAAATTGCCGAAGCAAGAGCAAAAGGTATTGATATAATAAGTTTGGGGATAGGCGACCCTGATACTCCTACACTTCCTCCTGTTGTTGAAGAAATGCATAGGGCAATAGATAATCCGAAAAATCATGATTATCCTCCGTATAACGGAACAGAAAAATTCAGAAAAGGCGCATGTGATTGGATGAAAAAACGCTTTGGCGTTGAGCTTGATCCTGATAAGGAAATGCTTGCTAATATAGGTTCAAAAGAAGCTATCGCTCATGTATTTCTGGCTTATGTTGATAAAGGTGATTACACTCTTGTTCCTGATCCGGGATATCCGGTTTACCATAATGCAACAATATTTGCTGGCGGAACGCCTTATGAAATGCCTTTGTTAGAAGAAAACGGCTATCTGCCTGATTTTGATAAAATTCCGGAAGATATTGCCAAAAAATCAAAAATTATGTTTTTGAATTATCCAAATAATCCGACAGGTGCTGTCGCTGATTTGGAATTTTTCAAGAAGGCGGTTGATTTTTGTAAAAAATATGACATTTTGCTATGTTCTGATATGGCATATTCTGAAATGACTTATGACGGTTATAAAGCTCCTTCCGTTTTACAGGTTGAAGGTGCAAAAGACGTTGCTCTTGAATTTTACTCTCATTCAAAATCTTACAATATGACCGGATGGAGAGTCGGTTTTGTCTGTGGTAATGCTGATGCTGTCAAGGCTTTGGGCACAATTAAAAATAATATTGACTCCGGAACTTTTAAGGCTATTCAAGATGCTGCAACTGCTGCATTCAATGTTGATCCTAAATATATTAACGACTTAAATAAAATGTATCAGGAACGCAGAGACGCGGCCGAAGAAGGTTTTAGAGAACTCGGGTGGACTGTTAAGCCGTCTAAAGCAACATTCTATTTATGGCTTCCTGTTCCAAAAGCTATGACGTCAGAAGAATTTGTTACTCTTATGCTTGAAAAAGCCCATGTTGTTGTGCCTGCCGGAAATG
The DNA here is from genome assembly GCA_944324295.1 of Candidatus Gastranaerophilales bacterium. Taxonomy (GTDB): domain Bacteria; phylum Cyanobacteriota; class Vampirovibrionia; order Gastranaerophilales; family Gastranaerophilaceae; genus Stercorousia. The sequence goes on along the minus strand of CALUVX010000169.1, from coordinate 6,188 downwards.
GATACGGAAAATACGGGGAAGGATATTTCCGTGTTGCATTGACTAAAGATGTCGCCACAATAAAAGAATGTATAAGAAGAATGAAAGACGCCGGCATAAGATATAGCTAAATACTCTGTTCAGATGAGTAAATTGCCTTGTATAAGAGTTTACAGCGTGGTATAATTTTGCTATGGAATGTCCAAAATGCGGTTATGAAATTGATGATAAAGCTATGGTGTGCCCTAATTGTAAAAAGGTACTCAAGCTTGCCTGCCCTATTTGCAAAACCATCAATGATACAAATACATGTAAAAAATGCGGATATGTGATTATAAATAAATGTCATAACTGCGGTAAAATTAATCAAACATTCTCTAAAAAATGCAGAAAATGCGGATTTGATACTGAAAAAAGCGTTATAATGAATGAGTCTAATACTGATGATTTTGTTATGCTTACTATTGATTTTCCGAATATAAATGACATGAAAGATTTATTCGGCTCCGCAAAACTGTTGAATAAATTTAAAATAAATCTTGATAAAATAATTTATGACTACACAAAATCAATTGGTTTGCGCAGACAAATTATAGGTAAAACTTATGTAATAAGATGCGACAAGGATTACACATTTAACAGTTCTGCTGCCACTGCTGTTAAAACAGCGATTGAGCTGTTGAATCTTATTACGGCTATGAATTGCAAGCTTACCCGCAAAAAAAATGCAACAGTAAGATGCAATATGTTTCTTTTGAAGCGTAATATAGAAGATGATCCGAATAATTTGGACTCCGGTTATAATATAAATCTGCTAAATCAAATAACAAAAAATAAAGATGATAAAATCCTTAATACTTTCCAGGTCTTAACTGATGACCATGTTACAGATGCAATAAGCGGGGATTACAAAGTATCTCCGTTAAATTCAGTAATGGTCGGTGATGATATGGTAATGTTTTATGAAGTTGATTTAAGAGAATTTGTAAAAGTTGAGTATCCTGAAGATGAAGAAGATCAGGAAATTGAAATTCCTAATTTTGTTCAAAATATGCTTATTGAACAGGATAAAATTGATGGAAATACTCTTAATAATTTAGATTCAAACAGTGATCCGGATGAAATTTATGATATTGAAACAATAAATTTTGATGAAATAAATTGCGATTTTATAAGAACAGAAAATATTGATGTTCTTTTTCATATTCTGAATAAATTCCAAAATATTCCAAAGGGAATTGTTGCGATAAAAACTGCGGAGATGTATAAACCTTATACAATAAAAGTTTTAAATGCTGCAGCAAGTACTGGTCAATTTAATAATATTATATCGCTTACCTGTTATGAAGAGATGAAGTATTCTCCTTACTCCTTTTTCAGGGAACTTGTTTCTGCAATTTTTGAATATACGGTATCACAAAAATTGTTTTTTCAAAATGATTTTTCAATGTTTGCCTCTGTTGACCCTGATGGATTGATAAAAGATTTGATTACATTGAATAAACGTGAAGGAAACGATACTGAAGATACGCGGCATGTTTATTATGAAATATTTTTAACTCTTTTGCAGATTATCCCGAAAACATTAATATTTATTGAAGATTTCGACAAAATTGATTCAAGCTCTTATGATGTTTTGAAATTTTTGTTTGAAGCATTTGAACAGTTGGATATAAGCTTTTTAGTCTCTTATGATAAGAATTTTTCACTTCACAGAGACTGCCATTTCTTATTGAGCAAGCCTTATTATACTGAAATTACGTTAAAGCCAACATCTTTTGAAAAATTAATTGAAGAAAATAAAATATATTACAGAAACATATTGAATAATTTTTATTTTCAAAGGGTTGCGAAGTATGCATGCGGCAGCAGTTTATTTATTGATTATGCACTTCAGTATTTGATAGAATCAGGAGTATTTGCGGAAGATGATGACAGTATTGAAATGATTAATCCAAAAACTATTATCATTCCGTCAAGTTTGGATAAACTTGTTGCTAGGAGATTAAATCTTCTTCAGGATGATGCTGACTCTATGAAATTTTTAACGTCAATTGTTCTTTTGGGAACACGTATTGACATGGGGACAATTGACAGTCTTGGCTATGAGAAGAAAGATGAAATTTTAGAAAAATTATCTAATATGGGATTTTTATACCAGTACAATAATTGCATTTATTTCCCTAATTATAATCTTTTAAGAGATAATCTTTTGACTACTATAAATAAAATTTATCTGACTGATGTAGCGGAAGAGCTGTTTGCAAAGGTGTTTAATGAAGGTATGCCAAGCCCTGTTAAGGCTTATTTATACGGACTTTTGGAAGATGATGAAAATGAGCGTTTACAGTGGGAGCAGCTTGCTGAAATTGATCTTTCGCTGGGAGATTTTAGTGCTTATTTAAATTGTACAAATAAAATATTAGAACTTTTAAATAAAAATACTGATCCTGAAAAGGCTGATTCTATTGAAGATTATAAGCAGCATTTGTATGAAGATATCTCAAATAATTTATATGACTACGTTCCTGACAAAACTTCCGAAATCGCGGGAATTACTTTAAAAAATCTTGAAAAAACTAAAGATACCGATAAAATAATTGCATTGTGCAATAAAATGATTAACGGGTCATTAATTGCCGGAAACTACAATCATGCACTGGAGTTGACACATAAGGTTCTGTCTATACTGCCGCCTTCTTCACTCAGCCCTTTGGATGCGAATTTTAACAGTTATTTCTTTTTGATGTCTATGGTTCACATTCAAATATTGTTTAATATCGGTGCTTTGATGGATTCCCTTGATATAGGGTATAAAGTTCTTAATGTTATTAATAATCAAACGGTTTCTGTTTTAAAACCAGACTATATTAGTGAGGATGATTTTCGGTCTTTAATTGTTGACTCTGCGGGGTTTGTTGCCTTGACAAATATTCTTTTGTTGTTTGGTAATGTAGGGGAATATTTAAAAATATTGCGTTCAGAATTGAGTTTTGTCCCTAAATCCTATGATTTGTTTGTGCTTTTGGAAAATTTAATTCACGGTAAACCTGTAAATCCAATATCTGGAGATATTTCAGAAAATGATCGTTTTGGTAATACTCTTGTTAATTTTATTAATGCATTTGTTACATTTTCGGGAGATTATAACATTTTTGCTGAAAATATTTACAAGGCTAAAATTGCGGCTAAATATGCCAGATTACATCAATTGGAATTGTTTGCAGATCTTATGATAGGTTATTCTTATATGGAGCTGGGTTCTTATAAGAAAGCTGATTCAATTATTTATAAAATTATTAAAGAGACAAATAATAACGGAATGACAACTTTATTATATGTTGCATGGTATGTAATGAGTGAGTTACAGTTAAAACAAAATAAATATGATGTGGCATTTGGTATTATTAATAATTCGTTGATTCAGCTTGAAAAAAATAATACAACAAGCGAATACCTTTTGATGCTGTTTAAGTATAGTATGTATAAAGTTATGATGTTTAAAAAGCAGTATGAAAAGGCAGATATTTGTATCAGCCATGCAAAATATATTGCTGAAAAATACGGAATTAACTATTATTTTGATACTGATAAAAACCATTATATTGCAATTGAAGATGATGAGGTTACTTTGGAAGAGGCAGCAGGTATATTGGATGATGTATCTTCTCAGGAGCCGAATTCGGGAAGTGAGGGATAATGAAAATATTATTTGCGGCTGCTGAAGTTGCTCCTTTTTCAAAGGCCGGCGGATTAGCTGATGTTGTCGGCAGTTTACCGAAATATTTGGAAAAAGATGCTCAGATTGCTATTTTTACACCATTGCACGGTTGTATTGATGTAAATAAGTGGGGAATAAAAGAACTTGAAAATTCTTCTTTATGGTTAACTTTTAATGGTATGGGACACAGATTCCGTCTTTTTATGTGCAAACTCCCCGGAACTGATATTAATGTCTTTTTTGTGCATAATGATTGGTACTTTACCTGTTTTAAAGAAGTTTATCCAAAATGGCTGGATCCGAAATATGAACATGAAAGATATATTGCTTTTTCATTGGCAACAATGGAATATGCCAAATTGTTGAACTTTAGAGCAGATATTATTCATGCTAATGACTGGCATACTGCAATGATTCCTGTTTATCTTCATAGTAATTACAGATTTGATGATTACTGGAAAAATACAAAATGTGTTTTTGAAATTCATAACCTTGCATATCAAGGAGTCTGGTTTGAAGATGTTCTTGATTTTGCAAATATGAGAAAAGACATAGTTTATAATGAGTGGGGAGTTGAGCATTACGGTAAAGTAAACTGGATGAAGGGTGCTATTAATTATTCCGATAAAGTTATAGCTGTTTCTCCGACCTATGCAAAGGAAATTTTGACTGGAGAATACGGAGAAGGAATGGATTATACTCTTCGTATGAATCAGGGAAAACTTGTCGGAATATTAAATGGTATTGATTATGATGTCTTTAACCCTAAAACAGATAAATCCATTGTTAAATGTTATGATGTTAAATCATTGAAACATAAGGAAGAAAATAAAAAGAAGGTCTGTGAAGAATTTGGACTTAAATACAATCCTGAAAGACCAATGTATGCTATGGTCTCTCGTCTTGTGGGCCAAAAGGGTATTGATTTAATTCGCCAATGCGAAGGAGAATTAAAGAGCCTTAATGCTGATTTTATATTTTTAGGAAGCGGAGAAAAGGATTATGAAAATCTTTTAATATGGCTTTCAAATAATTCCTCAAATATTCGTGCATATATTGGTTATCGTGGAGATTTGGCAAATCAGATTTATGCAGGAAGTGATTTTTATCTTATGCCTTCAAAATTTGAACCTTGTGGGCTGAGTCAGTTGATTGCAATGCGTTATGGTTCACTCCCTGTTGTGAGAGCAACGGGTGGTTTGGAAGACACTGTAACAGGTTATCCTTTAAATGATTCTACCGGTTTTAAATTCTGGGGATATTCAGGCTGGGACATGATGCAGGCTGTTTATTGTTCTCTTGGCGTTTATCAGGATAAATATACTTTTAATGCAATGAGAAAATCTGCGATGGAAGCTGATTTTTCTTGGGGAAGAAGCTCACAACAGTATTTGAATTTATATAGAGAATTAATTTGACAAAATAAACAAATTAAAACAAAATAGAAATATGAAGGGAGAAAATTTTGAGTATTTAAAACTTCATATTTCTGTTTTGCTGGCTGGATTTACGGGGTTTCTTGCCAAACTTATTTCTTTGAATGAGGTAATGACTGTTTGGTACAGAATGTTTTTGGCTTTTGTAATGTTTGCACTAATGCTTGTTGTTATGAAGAAAAAGCCGCGGGAAAGTTTTTCTGATGCGCTGAAAATTACGGGATTGGGTGCCCTTCTTGCAATTCACTTAATGTTTTTTTTCGGCAGTATTAAATATGCAACACTTTCAATAGGGGTTGTTTGTTACTCGCTTGTTGGCTTTTTTACGGTTTTGCTTGAACCATTAATATTAAAGGTTAAATTTTCTTTTGTTGAATTATTTTATAGCTTAATTGCTGTTTTTGGCATCTGGCTTATTTTCAATTTTGATACCAGTTATAGATTTGGTATAATTTTAGGTATTATATCTGCTGCTTTATTTGCCTTGTATACACTGTATAATAAAACAATTCAGGTTGGGAAATCCTCACGTAGTATGTTATTTTATGAACTATTTGGCGGAGCTTTATTTATGACGGTATTTTTGCCGTTTTATATGCATTTTCCCAAAATAAATCAAATTTTACCTGTGGGTAATGATTGGTTTTGGTTGTTAGTTTTGGCATTTTTCTGTACTGTTTTGCTTTATTTGCTTCATATTTCCGTTTTAAAATCTTTATCAGCTTTCACGGTTAGTCTTGCGGGAAATCTTGAACCTGTTTACGGAATTTTGCTTGCTGTGATATTTTTAGGTGAAGCGCAAGATTTTACTTTGTCATTTTGTATAGGTATGATATTGATATTTCTGTCTGTATTTATGCAGTCTTTTATAAAGGGCAGGAGTCTTGAAAAAAATTCTAAAATTTGATATAATTTATATTGTAAATTTAAGAGTAGAGGAGCAGAAAAAAAATGAAAAGATTATTTAATTCAGAAGTTCGGGGGGGGGGGATTTTTAGGTAGTTTCAAGTGGTTTAGGGGGTGAAAAAATAAAAAAAACATGATAATATAAT
>CALUVX010000168.1 GCA_944324295.1 Candidatus Gastranaerophilales bacterium | reverse complement strand
CGGCTGTGTTAAAAGCCTTTGACAGACCGAAATCGTCAGCATTTAAAATAAACGTTTTGTTAACCATATCCTAAAAAATCCTTGCTTTAATATTCTGAATATTATAGTATAAAGTTATACTTTTTGGCAAATTTTTTGAGAGAGGAATTATGGATAAACCGACTTTAGCTGTTATCATTCCATGTTATAATGAAGAATTGTGCATCAGAGCAACTGTGGAAACTCTTTTGAAATATTTGGATTCTCTTGTATTATCAAATAAAATACAAAAAGATAGTTACCTTTATCTTGTTGATGACGGTTCCAAAGACAGCACATGGCAAATTATAGAAGAACTGCATAAACGTGATAAAAGGGTTAAGGCTCTTAAATTTATAAGAAATTTTGGCAATCAAAAGGCTTTAACGGCAGGGCTTGAAGGTGTAAGAAACATCGGCTGTGATTGTGCCGTATCAATTGATGCTGATTTACAGCAGGATTATAATGCTATAGAAAAATTTATTGATGAATTTATGAAGGGTTCTGATATTGTCTGTGGTATCAGGAATAACAGAAAAACAGATTCTTTTTTCAAAAAGATTACGGCGCTTATGTTTTATAAGACAATGAATATTCTTGGAGCCAAAATTCCTCCAAATCATTCTGATTATAGACTTGTAAGCAAAAAGGCTCTTGATATTATGGAGCTTTATCCTGAAAAATATTTATTCTTAAGAGGCTTTTTTAATGAACTCGGGCTAAAAACTTCTTATGTTAATTTTGATGTTAAACCGCGTTTGGCAGGAGAATCAAAATTTAATTTTATGTCATTGATGACACTGGCTTTAAACGGGATAACTTCGTATAGTGTTGTACCTTTGAGGTTTGTTGCGGTATTGGGCTTTTTTATGGCATTATTCGGATTTCTTGTTGGAGTTGAAACCGTAATAGAAAAAATATTCTGGCACAATTCACCAAACGGCTGGGCTACTGCAATTATATTGCTGTGTGTTTTCGGCGGAATACAGCTTTTTTGCCTCGGATTAATCGGAGAATATGTAGGGCAGGTATTTAGAGAAGTAAAAGCACGTCCCAGATATATTAAAGATATTGAATTAAAATAGCAAAATAAATTAAAAACCGTGCCACTGTCTATCGAATTCGTTAAATAAAATCTTTAAATATATTACCTCTTTTCAACGACATAACACCCGCAAGGATTGTCTTAGTGCTGCTGTGTTTCCACCCTGACACGGTTCGACAGCTTACGCCGCCATGACTTTGAACGTCAACAATAACATATTTATCAAAATTATTTCCCGAACCCTCACAACAGGCTCTGCACCCCGCATTAACTTCGGGTCAAGGGATTGCAATTCCCCGTGGAGCACGGTTAATATTATAATATCATAAAAATGTTTTACTCTGCAACCTTTGTTATTAATATGGGCAAATCACTAAAAAATAACGGAAGAGATTTTGATTTTGTAGTCCAGCCGGACCAGACTACCCCTGGATATGATCTTGAATTTAGGTTTTCAAGCATTGCTTCAAAATTTGATTTTTGAGATTTAATTATTTTTAAATCTGTTAATTTCGCAATATTTTTAAGGTTAATTACAGTATATTTTCCCTGCTCCTCGTATTTGTTTTTTGCCTTTTTAAGTTCGTTGAATATTATTTTATTTACTTCATTTCTTTTTAAGTTTTTGGTAAATGTCTTTCCATCAGCATTCTTTCTTGAAACGGTATGAGGAATATTAACCGTATCAATTCCGAGTTCTTTTGTATGTTCAGCAAAGGCTTCCATAATATTTTTTAATATTTCGTCGTTCTCTCCCGTTAATATAATGCCTGATTTAAACTTTTTACTGTATTTTATTTGTTTATTTCCTTTAACTGCACATTGAAGCGGATATAGAACTTTTGTCTTAAGTTCTTCAACCGTATTTGGGTAATTTTTTATCCGATTTAACCCTTTTTTCAGATCAGTAATTTCTACAATATTTTCGGGAAGTTTTTTGGGACCTCTTAAATTAAACAGTGTAACAAGAACCGCGGCCAGTGCAAGTATACCCGTACCAATTTTAAATTTTCTGGCATCATGTTTTGATTCAATACGAGCCATATCCGGCGTGTATAGGAATGAATAGTTTATTTCAGGTTTATCCCTTTTTGTAATTCCACTAAATTTCAAAGAAACCGGTTCTACTTTCATAATTCTATTTTAAACACTGTAAATATATTTTTTGCCATTTTATTAAGAAAAATTAATAAAAATATTATAGCCATTAGGTCAATGTAAAAATTGCCTGAAAAAAGATAATAATATAGTGAAAGGAGAAATAATGGAACGGTTAGATCTATATAGATGCGAAATCTGCGGAAATCTTGTAGAAGTTATTTTATCCGGCGGCGGTGAACTTGTCTGCTGCGGGCAGCCAATGCACAAACTAGATGCAAAAAATCATGAAGATGCCATGTTAGAAAAACATATTCCGATATTTGTAAAAAATCAAGATAATGGTGTTGAAGTCCGTGTCGGAGAAATTTTACATCCGATGATAGATGAGCATTATATTATGTTTATCGAAACAATTTCCGAAGATAAAAATCATATACAATTACAATATTTATATCCGGGTAATGAGCCGAAAATGCTCTTGAAAGAAAAATTAGGAAAGACTCTTGCAAGAGAATTCTGCAATTTACACGGATTATGGGAGGGCGAAAGTGATTAACGAGAAGGTTCAAAATGTTCTTAATGCACAAATTAACAAAGAATTTTATTCAGCTTATTTATATCTTGCTATGTCTGCTTATTTTGACGAAGTTGGCCTTTACGGTTTTTCAAATTGGACAAAAGTTCAGGCACGGGAAGAAATTGACCATGGAATGATTTTATTTGATTATATAATTGAACGCGATGGTAAGGTTAATCTTGATAAAATTGATGCACCTGATAGAAGTTTTGAAAACCCGCTTCAGGTTTTTGAAAAAATTCTTGAACATGAAAAATATGTTACTGAAAGTATAAATTGTGTTGCATCAATGAGTGAAGATGAATGTGATCTTGCAACCAGACATTTTATAAACTGGTATATCTCTGAACAGGTGGAAGAAGAGGCAAACGCCAGAGATGTAATTACTAAGTTAAAAATGTTCGGTGATGAAAAGGCATCACTTTTCCACCTTGATCAGGAACTTGCAAAACGTGAATACAAAGCGCATTCATATAAATAATTAATTAAGGGGAAATTAATTTCCCCTTAATTATTGCAATTTTGTAATGTATTTGTCCTGTAAATTAAAATAGCGTATCATATTAAGTATGAATACCGGTAAAATTGTAGTAGTTGATGATGAAAAAATGGTTACCTCAGCTTTTAAAACCCTGTTTAAAGTCGAGGGATACTCTGATATACATTTATTTAACAGCCCTAAAGAAGCGGTAGAATTTTTGAAGGGCAATACACCTGATTTGGTTATTTCTGATTTTATCATGCCGGAAATGAACGGGCTTGAATTTTTAAGAGAAGCTAAAAAGCTTCACCCGGATGTAAGTATGATTCTTTTGACTGGTTATGCCGATAAAGAAAATGCTATAAGAGCAATAAATGAAATAGGTTTGTATAAATATATTGAAAAGCCATGGGATAATGATGATCTTATATTGAATATAAAAAACGGTATTGAAAGAAGTCATTTGCTTGAAAATTTAAATAATAAAATTGATGAGTTAGAGGATGCAAAAGCAAAACTTCAGGATTATTCGGCAAACCTTGAAAAAATTGTGGCAGAAAGAACTGCGGATTTATCAGAGGCAAACAGAAAACTTTCCGGTATTATTAATTATTGTGCAGACGGCATAATAATAGTTGACGGCAGCGGAAAAATTGAGCAGGTAAATCCTGCTTGTGAGAACATGGCGGGATTGTCTGCAGAGACATTATGTAAAAAGAAATTTCAGGAAATAGCTTATTCCAGCATAAAAGAATTTAATTCTTCTAATGATAATAAATCAGGTGAAATTTTCGGTCTTGGCGAAGAAAAATCAGAAATTCTTTTACGTGATTATTATATAGTAAATACTTTGAGCGGTATTCATATACCGGTTGAAATTAGTTTTGCCGCAATTTCCGGTGAAGATAATAAATTCGATAAATTTGTAGGGGTCATCAGAGATGTCAGTGCTCATAAAGAAGCAGAACGCTTAAGAGATGATTTTGTCGCAACTCTTACACATGATATGAGAACTCCGCTTTTGGCTGCTATCCAGACTTTGAAATTCTTCCTTGAAGGGGCAATCGGAGAGCTTGATGAAAAACAAAAGGTTCTTTTATCAACAATGCTTCAAAGTAATGAGGATTTACTCGGTCTGGTTAATGCGCTTTTGGAAGTATACAGATTTGAAAGCGGCAAACTTACACTTTGTAAAACTGCTTTCCCTGTTAAAGATCTGGTTGAGCAGTGTTACAGTGAATTAAAACCTCTGGCTGATAAAAAGAATCTTAATTTTACGGTTAAATATGAAGTTTCCGATGATTTGCATATTTATGCAGACAGAGCAGAAATAAAACGAGTAATTACAAATCTTTGCGGAAATGCTTTGAATTACACCAATAAGGGCGGAGATGTAAAAGTTCTTGCAAAAGCACAAAACGGGGACTTTATATTCTCTGTTTCAGATAATGGCAATGGTATTCCGCAGGCTGATATTCCAAATTTATTTAAACGTTTCTCTCAGGGGACTGCTAGAAAACGTTCTACGGGAACTGGGCTTGGGCTTTATCTGTCAAGGCAGATTATTGATGCTCATAACGGTAAAATTTGGGTTGACAGTAAGGTTGATAAAGGAAGTGAATTCTCATTCCTTTTGACAGATGTCGTTACAGATGCAAAAGTTAAAGAAAGACAGGTTTCTAATGGCTAAAAATATCAGAGTTCTGATTGTTGAAGATCATGATATGGCTCGTATGGGGCTTTCGGTCGTCTTAGGCAATAATTCTAATATTGAAATAGCTGCAATGTGTGCTGACGGTCAGGAAGGTGTTGATAAGGCTCTTGAAATACTGCCTGATGTTGTTGTTATGGATATCGGACTTCCGACAATTGACGGAATTGAGGCAACAAAAAGAATTAAGGCTGCAAATTCAAAAATTAAAGTATTAATGTATACTTCAAGGGAAAGTGAAGACGACATTTTTGATTCTTTTCAGGCAGGGGCGGACGGTTATATTACCAAAGGTGCGACATCCGAGCAGACTGTATCTGCTGTTCTTGCGGTTTCTGAAGGTGCTGGTTGGCTGGATCCTGCTATTGCCAAAGTTGTTCTTACAAATATCAGACGCGGCGGAGCTTCACATGAAAAACGCGGGGAAATTAATTATAAACTGGGTAAAAATTTGTACGGATTGACGGAGCGAGAAATGGAAGTACTAGCTTTAATTGTTGACGGACTTACGAACCCCCAGATTGCAGAAAAACTTGTTATAACAATATCTACGACTAAAACTCATGTTCACAGTATTTTACAAAAATTATATGTAAATACACGTTCAAAAGCTATATCTATGGCTATGAAAGAAGGTTTGGTCTGATATGATTTATGTTCTCCTCGGGATAGCGGCGGCTTTTTGTGCTTATATTCAATGGGGAGATGAAATTCCCATACCCTATGCTGAAAAGGATGTAAACAAACAGGAAGCCAAATATATTCTTAATGTAAATAAACAGGAAGAGAAGGATAAATATAAAAAGGCAGTTTTAAAAAGACGTACCGGAACTTCTGCTTTTATGACTGTAGAGGAATATGAACAGCTTTCAGCTCCTAAAGACAGGATGGAAACTGAGATAGAAATTCCAAAAGTTCCAACTCCAGCTGACATGGTTTATGTTCCGCAGCCTGCATATAAAATTACAAGATATAATAATCCTCCAGGAAGTCCAGAAATAACATTAACAAATGCTTTTTACGAAAGACGCCAGCAAAATGCACAGGGAATTGTTTCTCCTGATTTTAAAAGGCTTGTATATCCTGCGGTTTACTATTATCCGAATACTGGCTCTACCGCTTGCGATCTTTTTGTAATAAATTTGGAAGAAGCAAAGTCAAATATGGATAAAATTTTAACGGCAAATACCGTTCATAGGCTTTCTGAGCCCATTTTATCCACTAATAAAACTAATGATAACTATTATACATTCAGAACAATAACACCTGTTGATTTCACTCCTGACGGTACAAAAATTCTTGTAAAAGAAAAAGTCGGGAATACAAAAGACGGTATTTGGAAGACAACCCCGATTGTTTACGATTTTTCGGTTAACAATTCATACAGTCTTGTAGAAGTGCGTGATGCGATTACTTACTATTGGAAAGAGCGTAACGGGCTTAATCTTGATGATAAAAGATGGGATGTATATCCTCTGGGTTTTGCTGCAAGCAATCCGAACTGGGTTATTCTAAATGCAGTGGCCTATACGGGTGATGAACCTGTTAATTTGGGAACCTGGGCTGTAACATCAAAAGGTGAAAGACCGCGTCTTCTTACTTTAGATAATACAAGATCTGTTCAAATAGGAATGAATGGTTTTAAACTTGTAAAATCCGGTGTTGTTTCTCCGGCAATAAGTGAAGAGGAGGAAAAACAGCTTAAACGTATTGACAAGGAAAGGGCAAAGCAGGCCAAAAAGCAGAAGAAAGAAGATCTTAAAGAGCTGAAAAAATCGTACAAAGCAAAAATAAAAGAAATGGATGAAGAATTTAAAGAATCCCAGAAGGATTATGATTTAAGACGTAAAATAGACAGTTCTACTTCCGGTAACGAGGCAATCGAAAAATATAAACAAATTAAAGCTGAGCAGGAACTAAAAAAACAGCAGGAACTTGAACGTCAGCGTCAAAAGGAACTTCAGCGCCTTGAGAAAGAAAGAGCAAAAGAGCAGGCGCAATAAACCATTCTTTTTATTTTCTTGTAATCTCCTACTGGTTTAACCATATTAGTATCTGAATCAAGGTACCATTTTCAGACAATAAGGCTGTACAAGATCACTTGATTGTGCAGGTTCGGCCAGATGATTTCCGAAGAAATTGTAGTATTTTGCCTCTTTTTCATTTTTTGGTAATTTACAATGGCCGTTTTGAAAATATTCTTCAATTATTGCAGAATTTCTATTATTTATAACTTCGTTCAAATCAACTTCATCATTACGCATTCTTGAAATATTGAGTTCTCAATACCTGTGCCTGATACTTGTTAATTAAGTTCGGTAAGGTCAAGCAGCCACGATTTCTATAATACCAAGAGTTATCAAAATCTCAGCCAGAGTAAAGGCGTCTCTTTTTTTAAGTGAACAGTGAAAGGTGAAGAGTGAAGCGATGTTAGTATATCTTCCTACCCTCTTACCTTCTAATCTTCCGGTAATGAGATCCAGAAACACGGAGGGCAATCTGTCGTTTGGAATGACAGATATTAAACTTTTACCTTTCTCCTTTTTTAATAATTCAGAAATCCACTCTACAATTGAGTTTTGCGGGGGGGGGGAGGCAGTCTCAAAGCATCTCTATTAAACATTCTTAATCCTCCTGACTTTTTCTCCATTATTTATTATTTTTCTGAATTTGTCAATAGTTGTATTTTATCTTTGTGTGAAAGCTTTTTTATTCTCGCTTCTTCCTTCATTGCCTCGGATTTTGAAGGAAATTCTTTTTTATATACTACTTTAACAGGCTTATTTGCACGTGTATATTTTGCACCTTTACCTTCCAGATGCGCTTGAAAACGTTTTTCAACATCATCGGTGTAACCGCAATATAAAGTGTCATTCTCCGTAAGAATTATGTAGGTGTAATATCTTTTATCCACAATTAATTTATAAATAAAAAAGACGGTTTTTATAACCGTCAATTAATGTATTTCTTTTTCTTTTTTCTCAAATTTCTAACATACAGAACTAAACCCGCCGGAAGAACCTCCGCATGAACCGGCTGAAAAACCGCCTCCGCAAGATGCTCCTGCTGTTGCAGTACCGCCTGTAAAACTACCTCCGGAGGAAGTTAATGTTGATACTGCACTTGAAAAACTACTTAAAAATCCGCCTGTATATGCAACTGTTTCACCTGAAGATGTATATTGTGAATAGTCAACTGCAAATGGATTGCTTGATGAAAATACATCATAAACATTTGTTTTAAAAAGACTATGAACTTGATTTGATGCCAATGAACCTGCTGTTTCAACTGATTCTGCCGGTTTTGTACTTCTGATATTGTTATTTGCCATAGTTTCTGATGATTTAGATGATATATTGTTCATAACCTGCTCCTATTAATATCTCATGTCTTACATTTATATAAACAATTATTTTTTTTCAGGATTTCGGCATGTGTTTCTTTTGTTACATTACTTAATAATTATATCAACCTCTTGATTTATATACTTAAGACTGCTGATTGATGCTAATTTACAAAATATATCGTATTGTTTAATAGTAGAGGATAAAAAGGATATGTTGAAAAAAATATTTGTTACATTAATTTTATTTGCGGGGCTTGCCGCGTTTGCAGGAGAGAATTATTTAAACTCTGTTGTAATTGAAAATAATGAGGGGCTGACTTCGGTAATATTGCGTTCCGATCATATTACCAAAATAAAAAGGGATATTGAATCCCCTGATAAAATTGTTCTTACATTGAAGGGGATATTGCAATCTCCTGATATAAACACCTTATATAAAAATACTTCTAAGGTAAAAGGACTGGCTATAGAAAATGGTAAAAATAACGAGCTGAAAATTTATATTGAGGCTCCCGGAATTTCTATGGCTAATATTGTCTTTGAAACTCCGGATTCTTCTCCTGTTACAGTAAAAAGTGTTGTAAGCGAGGGTAAAGTTGTTTGGTGTGTTATTTCAATAGCATTATTGCTCCTTGCAATGCGTTCGGCAAAAAGACCTAAGAGGGCAAAAGCCCCTGATATTAATGAAATTATTAAAGAACGTGAAAAGGCAATGTACAGAAATTTCCAAAAAGAAATTTCTTCAAAACCTACAATAAATTACAGATTAAAAAGTTATTCAAAACATGTTCTTAAAGGCGAAACAATAAGAAGCTATGAAAGCAGAATGGCTACAAAAATTTAATAAAAAACTATTGTTTTGAAATAATTGCTTCAATTTTCCTTGCGGATGTACCGTCGCCGTAAGGATTTTGAGCTTTTAATCTTGTTAGTTCGCGTGATTTAGATAAAATTTCTTCACTGCAAGAGACTATTTTGTCATAATCGGCTCCTACGAGAATTGAAACTCCTGCGTCAATTCCTTCCTGGCGTTCTGTTTCATACCTCATAACAAGTGTCGGGCAGCCAAATGACGGAGCCTCTTCCTGAATACCGCCTGAATCAGTTAAAATTAATTTAGCATTTTTCATTAAATAAACTAAATACGGATAATCCAGTGGATCTAATAATTTAACATTAGAATATCCGCTTAATCTTGTATATATTTTATCTTTTACATTAGGGTTAGGATGAACCGGTATTACAAATGTGTGATTATTATATTTTTTTGCTAAAAATTCAACGGCATCAAGAATTCTGTCAATTCTTTCCCCGTGGTTTTCTCTTCTGTGAGCAGTTATTAAGACTAATTTATCATCAATTTTAATACCTTTGCTTTCAAAAAATTCTTTTGCATTATCCAAAGTTTTTTCTGATAAACAAAATAGTGCATCAATTACGGTATTTCCTACAACAAAAATTTTATCGTCAGCAATATTTTCTTTTAAAAGTGCCTGCCTGTTTTTTTCGGTAGGTGCAAAATTAATTGCCGCAACACGTGATGTCATCTGACGCATAACTTCTTCAGGAAATGGCTCATAAATATCGTATGAGCGCAGTCCTGCTTCAACATGATATACCGGTACTTTTCTGTAAAAACTTGCAAGAGCGCCGCAAAGTACTGTCATTGTATCTCCCTGAACAATTGTTGCATCAACGTCATGTTCACTAAAAACGTTATCAAGAGCTGTTAAAATTCTTGTTTGGACTTCCAGAAGGGATTGGTTTGGTTTCATACAGTCCAAATTCAAGTCGGCTTTCAGTCCAAAATATGCAAGAGTTTGGTTAGAAAGCTCTTTTTGTTGCTCAGTATTGCAAATAATAACGTTATATTTATCCGGATATTTTTTCAGCTCTAATATAACGGGAGCAAGTTTTATCACCTCAGGTCGTGTGCCGAATACAAACAAAATGTTTTTCATATGACTTAGTTTAGTATAAAAAATATTCTTATGCAATTGTGTAATTTATTTATTAACTTACAGGGGAATTTATCTGAAAAATGAAGATTTATAATATTTAATGCAAGGAGAAATATTATGCTTGACTTATATATATCTGAAACCTGTCCATATTGTCGTAAAGTCATGGATTATTTAGAGGCAAATAATATTAAATATAACAAAGTGGATATCACAGAGCCTGAAAATTTAAACATGCTTATAAAGTTAGGCGGGAAAAAACAGGTTCCTTTTCTTGATGATAAAGAAAATAATATTGCCATGTACGAATCAGACGATATTATTAAATATTTAAAAAAGTAGGGCTTAAAATGTATTATAATTCCGGTTTTGAATATAATGACTGTATTGCTAAGGGTGCTTGCTCAATATCACCTAACATATCTTCTATGCAGGAAGTTATGTACATATTATTGAGGCAAACTGCTTACTACCTTACAAGGTTAGAAAAATTAGGCATAAGACAAGCAGAAATTATTAAGGCTCTTATTTCTGAAATAGCACTGATAGATGCTGCAAAAGACCTTTCAGAAGCCCAAATTCTTGATTCTTTTTCTAAACAATATGTAAATCTCGTTCAATGCCGCAAAGAATACCTTAAAGTTTGCAAAGATAAAGGTGAAGCGTGCGATGATTTAAAAAATCTAATAAAATTATCTCCTAAAACAAGTCTTTCTGCCATTTTAAAAAAAGGAGACAAAGAATTTATAAACAAATATAAAAAATTCTCTTTTGACAAAAAATATACAGCAGAAATATTATTTGGAGTTGTTAAAAGTGTATGCATAAATTTGGTACATCTCTATGAGATTAACAAAACATGCACTTTGGCTGAAGATGATGTTTTAAATGCCTTAAATTTATTCAACTCACATAGAATTTTATCTGAAAAAATAAAACAAAGTATAGATAGGCTTGCAAAAGATGATATAGAATTACTTGAAATTATAAATAAGAGCCAAATTGAAAATTTTGGAGAAATAGAAAAGTCTGAAGTCTCGCTTTCGACAAGACCTAATAAAGCTATAATGGTTTCAGGTTCAAATTTCGATGACTTAAGGAATGTTTTGCTTGCTCTCAAAGATAAAGATATAGATGTTTACACAAACGGTAATCTTTTAATTGCACATGCTTTTCCATATTTTAAAAAGTTTGATAATTTAAAGGGACATTTCGGAAGCGGAACTTTTAATACAATATTAGATTTTGCAACATTTCCGGGTGCAATTCTATTAACAAAAAATGAGACGCAGAATATAGAATATTTGTACCGCGGAAGGCTCTTTACAACTGATGATATTACACCTAAGGGGGTTGCAAAAATTGAAAATAATGACTTTTCACCTCTTATTGAATCTGCAATTCAGGCCAAAGGATTTGCTAAAGGGCAGCAGAGAAATCCTGTTGAAATAGGTTATAACGAAAATGAATTAGAACTTAAGATGCAGGAAATTATTAATTCTAATCCTAAAAAACTGTTTATTATAGGTCATGCAAATTTATCTATTAATCAAACAGACTACTTAAAAAATTTCTTTAAACTTATGCCTGCTGATAGCTATGCAATCTCATTTTCATATAATCCTGATAAGGACAATGTTTTTGCGTTAAATCTTGGTAATGATTATCCGCTGATTTATGGTGCACTCACAAAGATTTTTTCTTATGTTCCAGTAAATTCGGATAAGCTTGTATTTTTCTTAACAAAATGCGATGTGAATTCACTATCAAATATTATAAATCTAAAAAATAACGGAGCCAAAAATATATTCCTGTCTGATTGTCCGCCGACGGTGATAAATCCTGCCGTGCTAAGAGCGTTTAATAAAATATTTAATATACATACTATTACAACTCCTGAGGAAGATTTGGCAAAAATAAAAGAGGAACTTTAAAAGTTCCTCTTTTACCATATATTAACTTAGAATTAATATCTATAATGAGCAAAAGCCTTGTTTGCTTCAGCCATTTTATGAGTATCTTCGCGTTTTTTACAAGCAGCACCTGAGCCGTTTGACGCATCAATAATTTCATTTGTTAATTTATCAATAAAAGATTTTCCGCCGCGTTTTTTGGCAGCTTCGATAAGCCATGAAGAAGCTAATGCAAAGCCTCTGTCAGCTTTAACTTCAATAGGCACCTGATAAGTAGAACCGCCTATACGTCTAGCTTTTACTTCCAAAAGCGGAGTTGCGTTAGTCATAGCCTTCTGGAAAATATCAAGCGGCTTTTCACCTGTTCTTTCTTCTATTTTTAACAAAGTTGCATAGAAGATTTTTTCAGCAAGTGATTTTTTACCGCGTCTCATAATTCTGTTGATAAATTTTGAAATATCAACGCTGTTATAAACAGGATCTGCTAACGGAATTCTTTTAGCCGGTTTAGAACGTCTTGACATTACTTCTTACCTCCTTTAGCATTTTTCTTAGCACCGTATTTAGATCTGCTCTGTGCACGGTTAGCAACACCTGCAGTATCCAAAGTACCTCTTACAATGTGATATCTTACACCCGGAAGGTCTTTAACCCTGCCGCCTCTAATAAGAACAACACTGTGTTCCTGAAGGTTGTGTCCGATACCTGGGATATATGAAGTAACTTCAAATCCGTTTGTTAATCTTACCCTTGCAACTTTTCTCAAAGCCGAGTTAGGTTTTTTGGGGGTAGTAGTATAAACTCTTGTACATACACCACGTCTTTGAGGACAATCCATCAAAGCGGGAGATTTTGTTTTGTCAGTTAGCTTTTTGCGTTCTCTGCGCACAAGCTGGTTAATTGTAGGCATTTTAATTCTCCTTTTACTTTAGTAACATCTCGGCAAAATCATATCCTGAAACCCTTACGCATTCCGGTTATGACGGGACTGCCGATTCTTAAGGGATTAAACAATATTTTTTTCCCTGCTGAACCCTACGTCCTATTTTTGCCTCACTATCCGAATATTCAGCACAAAATTCGGCTAATAGTGTATATTTATTAAACTACAGCCAAACTTTTATGTCAACAAATCTTGCAAATATCTTAATAAT
>CALUVX010000167.1 GCA_944324295.1 Candidatus Gastranaerophilales bacterium | reverse complement strand
ATGAATGTTCTGTGGACAACTCATTATGTCGTTTAAAATACATAAAACCGGTTAAGTTCCTATTTTAATCGGTAGCTCACAAATTACAGAACATTTGAGCGGGAAATATTTCCCGCTCTTTTTCTTTACTGCTGATAACATAAAAATAGTTTTTTGTTGTAATATTTTTATATGATTACGTTTGATTCATTGACTTTAAAACTTTGGCTTGATGAAAATTCTGATTTTCTTGCAGGTGCAAGAATTCAAAAAATTCAGCAGCCTACAAGGCGTGATTTTGTTTTTTCAATAAGAAACAAAGGAATGACAAAAAAGCTTTATATAAATATTAACCCTCAGTATTTTCATGTTTGTTTTATGGGTAAAGACAACGAAGAAAAAAGGTTAATAGAAATTCCGCAAAAACCGCCTATGTTTTGTATGCTTTTGCGTAAATATTTGGAAAATGCCTTAATATCAAAAGTGAAACAGCCGGAATATGAAAGGATTTTGGAATTTTATATTGAAACTTACAATGAATTGTCTGAAAAAATATATCTCTGTCTGGCAATTGAGCTTATGGGCAAATATTCAAACGTAATTCTTTATAACTATGATACAAATATAATTCTGGGTTGTGCTCATAATGTAGGGGCAGAAAAAAGTCGTGAGAGGGAAATGGCAGGAGGACTTCCTTATGTTTATCCGGCAGGACGCCCAAAAGGTTGGTATAAGTCTGAAAATTCTCTTATAAATCAAACATGTGATTGTAATATTAATGAAATTATTGATAATTATTATGCTGATTGTATTTATGAGGATAAATTTTTACGTCAAAAAGAACACCTGAAACAAATAGTTTCATCAAAGCTTAAAAAGGATAAAAATTCTCTAAAAAAAATGCAATACAGACTTGAGAAAGAAATTAATTCTGATAAATACCGTCTTTGGGGAGATTTGATTATGGCTAATCTGTATAATTTTTCAGATTATTCAGGGTCGGTTGATGTTTACGATTATGAAAATAATAAAAATATTACTATAGAACTTGATGAAACAAAAACTCTCAAAGAAAATGCTAATAAGTTTTATAAGCTATATAATAAGGGAAAAACTACTATTGCTAAATTAACAGAATTGACGTTGCAGTTACATTTGCAGGTTGATTATTATGAGCAAATTCTGTATTCTCTGGATATTGCATCTTCCATATCTGATTTGTATGCTATAAAATCAGAGCTGGAACCTGAAACGGATAAAAAAAAGGATAAGAAAAAGCACGCATTTGAACCTATGGAACTGGAAATTTCCGGTTGTAAAGTTTTTGTCGGAAAAAATAACAGGCAGAATGATTTTATTGTTTCCAAATTATCAAAAGATGAAGATTTCTGGTTCCATACAAAAGACTGCGCAGGTTCACATGTCCTTTTGCGGTGTGAAAATCCTTCTGATGAACTGCTTTTGGAATGTGCTAAACTTGCAAAACAGTATTCTAAAGGTGCAAATTCTTCTAAAGTCGGTGTAATTTATACTAAAAGAAAATTTTTAAAGAAACCGCCGGCAGCAAACTTGGGGTATGTAACTTATAAAAATGAACGGGAAATAATTATTTGATGCTGGAAGAAAATCAAAACATATCAGATAATGTTGATATGGTAAGAAAACACATAATAGCACTTGTAGATTGCGATTCGTTTTTTGTTTCATGTGAACAGGCTGTTAATCCGGAACTTAAAGGAAAGCCTGTATGTGTTATGTCCGGACGCGGACAATGCGTTATCTCCCGTTCAAGAGAGGCAAAAAAGCTTGGTATTAGAATGGGTATGCCATATTTTCAAATAGAAGGGCAAATGAAAAAAGCTGTTTATATAAATGCTAATCATGATTTGTATGCCGAAATATCAAAAAAAGTTATGGCAGTTTTAAAACAGTTTAGCCCTAAAGTTGAAATTTATTCAATTGATGAAGCTTTTGTTGATTTAACAGGTTTAGAAAGATTATATAAAAAGAATTATCTTGAAATTGCGCAAATGATAAGGCAGGAGGTCAAAGATAAGGTTGATATCCCTGTTTCAATAGGGTTGAGTTCTTCCAAATCGCTTGCAAAGTTGGCCTCTGACAAGGCTAAAAATTTGGAAGAAGGGGTATTTTTAATCGGTTCAAGAAAAATAATTCCTCTGCTTCAAAAAACAAGTATTGATGAAATTTGGGGAATAGGGAAAAATTTATCGGCCCTGTTTCGTAAAAACGGGATTTTAACTGCTTACGAGCTTGTTTCGCAGGATGATTTATGGCTGAATAAACAAATAGGTATACGAGGCTTAGAGATGAAGCATGAACTTCTCGGAGAAATGGTATCTCCCGTATCGGATGAAGTTAAAATTCCTAAATCTATTCAAAAAACAAGTGCACTTGCAAAATTTACATCTGATAAGAATTATTTAAAAAATTCTCTTAATTATCATATTCACCGTGCCTGTGTTAAGCTTCGACAAATAAATGCAAAATGCAAAGGAATTAGTATTTTTTTAAGAACAAAAGATTTTAAAGTTTATTGTGAAAAGAAGGTTTTGAATGTAGGAACGGATTTTGAACTTGAGATTTCCGATATTGTATTTGAGCTATTAGACAAAATTTATAATCCAAAAATTTTATATCGTAGTACAGGGGTAATTCTTGATACTTTTGTATTCAACAGTGAGTCGCAAATGTCATTGTTTGCGGACATAAATATTGATGAGAAAAAAGAGAAACTTTCAAAATGTTTTGACAGGCTTGAAGAAAAGTTTGGAAAAGATATTATTCAAACAGGATTTATCAAAAGGGATGTTTGAGGGTTGTTTTTTATTAGAAACATTGTTATAATGTGTATGTTAATTATAATAAGAGGAGTAATGTTATGAGAAAGATTAATTCCCAAGAGCTTCGGGGGGGGGGCGTTTCCAGCTAACAGAGGTCAAGAAGTCAGGACGTCAAGTCATTTTCTGTGATGTCATTGCGCATTTATTGCGCAATCTCGTAAATAGAAGATTGGAAGATAAGAGGGTAGGAAGATATGCTATTATCAGGCATAATAATGTACGAATACCCCAGGTTTATATAAATAAAACTAAGTCCCTTCCCTATATAGGGAAGGTTAGGATGGGTTTTAATCAATCAAACAATAGAAGCTTGCTACCCACCCTTAGTCCCTCCCTAATCAGGGAGGGAAAAACCGCATTTACTCTGGCTGAGGTTTTGATAACCCTTGGCATAATTGGTGTTGTTGCCGCAATGACAATGCCATCTTTAATCCAAAATGCACGAAACCGTGAGCTTGAATCCGGCTTGAAAAAGGGTGCATCTGTAATTGGTCAGGCTCTTAATATGTACCAAGCCGAAAACGGTGTACCTATAACATCAGATATTGGCCAACATGAATTAAAGTCTGAAATAATGAAGTATTTTAATGTCTTGGAAGATTGCGGGTTCGGATTTTCAGATTCAGACACTGCTTGTATAAAAAATTATGGTGACGCAAGTAAAAATTCAAATTTATACATGACTTTTAACGGAAAAAATAGTATTGATTTAGGACAATTTGACGATGGACAATTTGTATTAGCTGACGGTAGTATAATTCTGATTAATAATGGTGCAGGCGGTTCTATGGGAACATTAATATCAATTGATGTAAATGGCTATAATAAACGTCCTAACCGTCTGGGGCAAGATTTATTTATGTTTCAGATAGATGATAGTGGGAAATTACTGCCTATGGGCGTTGAAGGAAGTAAATTTTATGATGAAAATGATGTATATTGTTCAAGAACATCAACTGATGAAAATAACGGTGCTGGCTGTACCTATAAAGCTCTGTCTGACCCGACATTTTGGAAAAATTTACCTTAAATAAAAAAAGGCTTCGGTAAAGAAGCCTTTTTATTTGTCTGATAATAATTATATTAATTATTCCAAAATCCAGCCGTTTGTTAAATCAACTTTTATAGGTTTAAGAAGTTTGATATATACAACCCCTTCAGGTTCAACATTTAGTTTCTCTCCTTTTAAAACAGCTCTTACAAATTTCATAAACCAGTTTCTGTATTTTGTAACTTCTCCAACTCCGTTGAATGATACAGTCTGATCGTTATTTGTTGTTAAAAGAGAGTTATCAAGAACTAAAACCCCGTTTCGTACAAACCATTTACCTTTTCTTACATCTAAAAGCTGTCCTTTTAAAGTTGATCCTTTGTATACAAGAATAAATTTGTCTTTTGTTATATAGTTTTCGGGAGCTGATGCTGAATAAATTTCTCCGGGCTGAGAGGTTTGAGAGCTGATGTATTTTGTTAGTTTAACCGGAATTATAGCTCCAGCCGGAATTGTTCCGATACTTCCCTGTACAAATGCACTTTCAACAACATATCCGTTGCCTGTTTTCTTCCTCATAGCTTCTGCAAGTTTTGCATTTGGATTTAATTTTGCCTGTTCCATCATTTCATAAAGTATTGCGGAAACTTCTGCTCTTGTTGCAGGTCTGTCAGCTTCAATTTTCGCCTTATCAGCAGATGGAATAGTTACAAGCATATTCAAAATTTCAGCTTTCCCTGCCGGGATTAAAAACCATTCCGGAACCTCATTCACATCTGTAAATTTTTTGGAAAGAACTTCTTTTGCTTTAATATTGCTTATTTGTTCGGTCGTTAATGCATTTACCGCAACAGAAATTGATTCTGCACGTGTTACAGTATCATCGGGTCTGAAGGCTTCGCCCTCATCAGGGCAAGAGATTAAATCAAAGTACAAGGCTTTTTGAATAGCATCATAAGCCCAGAAACCCGGTTCTATATCATTAAATTTTACGGGCTGTGCAATTGTTGTGTGTTCCTGGCCTAGAGCTTTTATTGCCATTGAAGCGAATTCAGCTCTGCTAACGTTATCATCGGGCTTGAATGTCCCGTCAGGATAGCCAACAATGACTCCCTGTTCGGTTAAAATTTCAATCTGTTTGGCAGCCCAGTGTTCAGGTGTTACATCAGGATATGCAAATGCAGGGATTGCAAATGCAAGTGCCGTAAAAGCAGATAAAACTATTTTAATTAGATTTTTCATACATTAACTCTCCTATAAAATCCTACAATTATTATGTTACACGTAAATCTTTATTACGGCAACAATTTAATAAATTTCTGTTACTTCCTGTTAAGTTTCTTATAGTACTGGACTGAATTAAATTATAAGATTATAATTTCCATGAAAGAGGGGGGATATGAAAAAATTTTTTAAATTATTTATTTTTGCTTTCTTAGTTATGCTTATAGCTATGCCTGCATTTTGTGCTCAAAAGAAAATTTCGGAGGATATCAAAAGTATGCTTATAAATAAACTGGATGACTCTTCCTTGGTCATTTATAAAGATAATCAGACTAAAACTTATAAAGAACACGGGCTTGAACCTTTATTAATTTATCTTGAAGAAAATAATTTTAAGGACTCTTATGTCTTTGATAAAATAGTTGGCAGAGCTGCTGCATTATTATATGTATATGGGGATGCTGATTATGTTTACGCTGATACGATATCTAAACCTGCTATAGAAATTTTGAAGAAAAATCATATAAAATATGAGGCAAAAAATGTTGTTGAAGAAATTCAAAACAAATCAAAAACGGGGTTATGTCCATTTGAAGAACTGACAAAGAATATTACAAATCCTGTTCAGGCTTACGGCTTGATTTATAAAAAAGTTCATCCGGATACGTCAATTGTATATTTCACGCCTGAAATAACTTCATCTTCTCTTGTAAATATATATAAAACTCTCGGCAAAGACTTAAAGGGTAATGTTGCGGTGAAATTACATTCCGGAGAACCCGGCGGACATAACTTTCTACAGCCTGAATTTATAAAGGATTTGGTTACTTATCTGAACGGAACTATTGTGGAATGTAATACGGCTTATGAGGGGAGAAGAAATACAACTGAAAAACACAGAGAGGCAATAAAAGAACATGGCTTTGATAAAATCGCAAAAGTTGATATTATGGATTCAGATGGACAAATGGAGCTTCCTGTTCCGGAGGGTAAGCAGATAAAAGTTAATTATGTGGGCTCGCATCTTAAAAATTATGATTCAATGCTTGTTCTCTCTCATTTTAAAGGACATCAAATGGGTGGTTTTGGCGGAGCCTTAAAGAATATGTCAATAGGGATTGCATCTTCTTACGGTAAAGCATATATTCATGGTGCAGGAAAGCCGGAGGATTTATGGACATGTGAACAGGATAAATTCCTTGAATCAATGGCTGATGCCGATAAATCAGTTATGGATTATATGAAAGGTAATATAACTTTTATAAATGTAATGAGTAGAATGTCTGTTGACTGTGATTGTAACAATAATCCGGCCGAGCCTGAAATTGCTGATATCGGAATTCTTGCATCAGATGACCCTGTTGCACTTGATCAGGCATGTGTTGATTTAGTTTATCAGTCAAAAGATCCCGGTAAGGCTTCGTTAATTCAGCGTATGGAGTCAAGGCACGGTATACATACGGTTGAGGCCGCTGCTGATTTGGGTGTCGGTACAAGAAAATATAAAATAATTAAATTAAAATAATCTGTAGATTAGTTTTCTATGTAAAATTTTTTTAATAATTAAGAGAAATTTTTTAAGTTTCTGATATTTTGTTTCGTAAAATTTATAGTGATATATGCTTTAAGAAGGTAAATTTTATGATTAAAATTAATTCGGATGTTTCAATTCCTAATGAAACATTTATGAATATAAATAATACAAAATCTTTTGATAATACTTCTCAGTCTATTTTTAATAAATGTGGTAAAGCTTCAGACTCTCCAAAAGTAACTAAAGCCATTGATGAAGATAATAAAAGCTTATCAGAATTAATTTCGGGCAATTATTCTGTATTATATTCCATTGATTGGAAGACTTCTGAGGGAACACAGAAATTTTTAGATATATCGCAAAATTTTAGTTCTGCAGCAGGTAAATCTTTATTTGATGATATGATTTCAAGATATGAAACAGGACAAATTTCAAAAGAAGACTTACAAAAAAATCTAAAGATTTTATTGGATATGAGTGAATTTCGCCCAAATGACAATGCTTCTGATGCAGAATGGACAAGTTATTATGATTTTCTTGATTTAAAAAATATCGTTGAGTCTGAAGGTTTTACTATAGAAGATTTGAAAAATTTTGATTATAATAATTACTTTAATAAGATTACTAAACCATGTGCTGAAAATTTTATAAAAGATAATGAAGAATTTGCGATAAATGCCAAAAAGGCAAAACTGCTCAGTAGTTATGATGTATCAAAGAGCCAAATTGCCCCTTTGCTTCCGAAAATTACCAATATAAAAACCGGTGATAATACAGTAATTCAAAAGTTTAACGATAACGAATATCAAATAACCTATAGTGATGACGCAATAAATGTTAAAGACGGAAACAAGCAATATGTTATTGATTTTGAAAAATTATTCTCTCAAATAAAACATGAAAATGATAAAAATTCGGTAAAGAAAATGATTCAAAGTCTCTCTGCACCGGTTTTAATTGATCTGTCTATAGAGGTAGATACAATAAAAGTATGTAATGAGTCTGATAGTGCAACATATGCACAGTATGACGGTAAGGACAATGTTATAACCATAAATCTCGCTAAAAAAGATGAAAAAAATGCTGTGTTTGCACTTGCTCATGAAATAGGTCATTCCCTGGATTTTTCAAAACAAGATGGTAGAAATATAGTAAACTCAGGTTTTAATAAAGAATTTATTGAAATTGCAAAACGTGAACTGACCAAATTGGATGGCAAGAGCGATTATGAAAAACAATATGCCACAACAAATCCGGTTGAAATGTTTGCAGAATGCTATGCTCTTCTTAATATGGGAAGTTCCGCAGATTCAAATTATGTGCTTGCTACTTATTTCCCTAAAACACTGGCATATGTGAAAAAACAAATTGAAGAACAAAGAAATCTTTCTGAAGGAGACAGAAATTTCATTGGAAGAGAATCGACATTATTTGAAAGATTGAGTGAAAATTCATCCCGGTAAAATTATAGATATAAATGGGCAGGGGTGGATTCGAACCACCGTAGTCTCGCGACGGCAGATTTACAGTCTGCTCCCTTTAGCCACTCGGGCACCTACCCTTATTTAATTTTCAAAAATTGCCTTTGACGGGATTTGAACCCGTGGCCTCTCCCTTACCAAGGGAGTGCGCTACCCCTGCGCCACAAAGGCTCAAATATATATAAAAGACTATTTAATTTTCAATAAAAATGCCGACTATAGGAATCGAACCTACAACCTACGGTTTACAAAACCGTTGCTCTACCATTGAGCCAAGTCGGCAAGTTGCATGTACTATTTTATTAAGAAAATATTTAAATGTCAATACTATCTTTTTGGAAATTATATCGCAGTTTACACTAAATGTATTTAAATTAAAGGCATAATGTCATTCCGAACTTGTTTCGGAATCTCTATGTTGTTAGCCCCTGAAACAAGTTCAGGGTGACATTTAAAATGTTGTTTGGTGTAAACTGCGATATAATTTCCGTCTTTTGTTATTTGATGTATAATTATTTTAGTTTTTGAAAGGCTGTGATTGTATGGTTAAATATTTTACTCCGATTTTACTTTTAACAATTTCTAATATATTTATGACTTTTGCTTGGTATGGACATTTGAAGCATAAATCAACTGCATTGTGGGCAGTTATTTTAATCAGCTGGGGAATAGCATTTTTTGAATAT
>CALUVX010000166.1 GCA_944324295.1 Candidatus Gastranaerophilales bacterium | reverse complement strand
GACACGAGGAAAAGCATAAAACGAGGAATCAAAAAGAACGTTTTATTGCACACTACACTTCACACTATTACGAGGAATTATTCAAAGAATTCCGACGCCGGTTTCGAAAGAGAACGGCGTTTTTTTTTGAAGCGTAATACTTTATTTAAGCACTCGGGTGTGTCATACTTTAATCTGTTTTACTTTAACTCTGCCGATAAAACGTACCGACAAAGCCTCTGTATAGACATCTTATAACATTATTTTGTAACCACAGCCAACACTTCTGCAAGTTTACCTGATTTATTATTTTTAAATTTGATTTCCTTTTTTGTTTCTTCAGGGGTAAACTCAGATTTCTGATAATTAATTAAATATCTCATGAATTCAGGACTAAACATCTTACTCCTTTACTACACTAAAATTTTTGATACACACTATATATATATATAAAAACATAAAATCTGAATTTATTGTCAGAAATTAACAAATTATTTACAATAGTTAATGAGATGTTATAATTATAGATATATAAGGATTTTTAATATGCGCCAATCTTCAATTATAGATATAATTTCCCCGGTTATGGCCGGCCCTTCAAGTTCTCACACGGCAGGAGCTGTAAGACTTGGACTTCTGGCTCGTAATGTTTATAATGCAAAGCCTGATAAAATCACATTTAAACTTTATAATTCTTATGCCTTGACAGGAAAGGGACATGGAACTGATAAGGGGCTGCTTGCGGGAATATTAGGTTTTTCAGTTGATGATGTAAGAATTAAAAATGTTTTTGATACTCCCGAAGCAAAACAGATAAATTATGGATTTGAGTATTATGAAGATTTTAACCGCCACCCTAATGCCGTAGATTTTGTTTTTGAAGGCGGTTTAAATATGACAATTTCCGGAGATTCAATTGGTGCAGGGGAAATTGTTCTGACCAAGATAAATAAATTCTCGGTTAATCTTGACGGTAAATATAATACTTTACTACTTGTTTATGAGGATATGCCGGGAGTTATTTCTTCAGTAACGGGTATAATACAAAAAGATAATGTTAATATAGCTTCTCTTCATTGTGATAGAAGCGGTAAGGGCAGAGATGCGTCAATGTGTATATGTCTTGATGGAGAGCTTTCTAAGCATTGCCTCGCCGAAGTAAGCGAATTAAAACATATGTATATTGTAAGATATATAAAAAAATTGGAAAGTTAAAAATATGGAACATGTGATTACCACTTTCAGGCAGCTATATTATGCTTGCAAGGAAAAAAATAAAACAATTTATGAGGTGGCTTTGGATTACGAAGTATCCAAAGGAGAATATTCCGAGTATAATGTAAGACTTCAGGCCGCAAAAAGTTTGAATGCAATGAAAGAAGCCATAAAAATAGGTCTTAATTCTACAGAGCCTTCCCCGAGCGGTATGAGCGGTGATGATTGTGATAAACTTCAAAAAAGATTTAAAGATTCAGGAGCTGTTTTGGGCAAAACCGCTCAAAAAATTATGACTTATGCTCTTGCAACAAGTGAACAAAATTTGAGAATGGGTATAATTGCGGCCTGTCCGACAGCGGGTTCCTGCGGGATTGTACCTGCTGTTTTGATTGCTTATGCAGAGGATAATAATATAAGTGAAAATGATCAGATAAATGCTTTAATTACAGCGGGGGAAGTTGGCAGAATTGTTTCTGTAAAAATGGCTCTTGCTGGTGCTGTGGGCGGTTGCCAGGCAGAATGCGGTGTAGCTTCGGCTATGGCTACTGCGGCATTAACACAGATGCGCGGCGGTAGTATAAAACAGATTATTAATGCAGCTGCTCTTGCTTTAAAAAATGTTTT
The DNA here is from genome assembly GCA_944324295.1 of Candidatus Gastranaerophilales bacterium. Lineage (GTDB taxonomy): Bacteria > Cyanobacteriota > Vampirovibrionia > Gastranaerophilales > Gastranaerophilaceae > Stercorousia. Next base: position 2,697 of record CALUVX010000166.1, on the reverse strand, counting down.
GGGCTTAACTTGTGATCCCGTTTGCGGATTGGTTGAAATTCCATGTGTAAAACGCAATCCATTTCTGGCAATCCATGCGGTAACTGCATCAGAACTTGCAATGGCGGGTATTATCTCCAAAATTCCGGCAGATGAAGTTGTTGATGCTATGGAGCAGACCGGAAAGCTTATGTCCCCGTTATTGAAGGAAAGTTCTCAGGGCGGTCTTGCTAAAACTAAAACTGCTATTGCTCTTGAGAAGAATATTTTAAAATGAATTGTTAACTTATGTAACGATTTTGTGAAAGTTTGTCAATTTTGTGGAATTTATATCCTTAGTATATATATAAGAGATATGAGTATAATTTACTAAGGAGATATAACTATGAATACAGGACGTGTCGATGCTATTGGATTTGAAGATAAAACCAGCAAAGCATCATATACTTCACAGATTAAAAAGAAAAATCCTTGGGAAGAAATCGGTGCTTTTATGACAGGTATCGGTTCTTTGAATCTTCCGTCAAATTTTAACAGTGCATTTACTGTTGGGAAACCGGGCGGCGAAAGTAAAGGGGCTTTCTTAGGCTGATGCTTTGCAAAAAGTTTTTATTTGTAATACACTAATCTTCAAAAGAGGATTAGTGTATTATGTTATTAACAGCCGATATTGGAAATACCAGCATTACCCTTGGGCTTTTTGAAGAAGATGCCCTTGTTGAAGAATACAGACTTGCTTCAGATAAAGATTTGTCATTGGAAGAATATGAAGTTCTTTTAAAAACTTTGTTTAAAGAATTTAAGGTAGATGGTTGTATTATATCTTCTGTTGTTGAAGAACTCACTCAAAAATTTAAAACAGCAGTTGATAATGTATTTAAGCTGGATGCAATTATTTTATCTACAGATATAAATACCGGTGTAAAAATAGCTCTTGATAATCCTAAAGAAGCCGGTGCGGATAGGATTGCAAATGCCGCAGGGGCTTACGTTTTATATAAACATCCTGTTATTGTGGTTGATTTTGGTACAGCTACAACTTTTGATATAGTAAATGGAAACGGAGAATTTGTCGGTGGTATAATTGCTCCCGGTTTAAATTTACAGTTAAAAGCTCTAAATAAGTTTACTTCAAAATTGCCGAGAATTGAGGTTGCACTTTCAAATTCTGCAATCGGGCATAACACTTCTGATGCTATTCTTTCAGGGGTTCTGCGTGGTTCTGCGGCAATGATTGATGGACTTGTAGAGCAGTGTGAAAGAGAGCTTGGTGAAAGAGCGGTTATTGTTGCAACAGGCGGTTACTCGGGACTTATTTCACATTATCTTAAAAGACATTTTGACTTTATAAATCCTACATTAACTCTTAAAGGTTTGCGATATCTTTATCAAATAAACAAATTAGATGTCGTAAGTGAATTGGAGGAAGTTGCCCATTAGATTTTCGTTCCAAACCTGTACATCTGAAGGGACAGAAAGTACAACAGGTGCAAAATTCCAGATATATTTTATATTCGATTTAACCAAAAAATCAGCGGTTGACTGCGCAAAACGGGCAGGGACAGTTAAAATAGCAATATCTGCATCTTCTTTTTGGGCTACATCAGGTAAATTTTTTATATTTTGAATTTCCATACCGTTTATAATTTTTCCGATTTTATCAGGTGAATTGTCAAATAATGAAAGAATATTCAAACCATAATCTTTGAAATTTCCATAATTTGCAATAGCTGTTCCAAGATTACCGGCACCTATAATAAAAGCCTTTTTGGTTTTCTTAAATCCAAGAGTTTTTTCTATAGAAATTTTTAATTCTTTAACAATATAGCCGACTCTGTTTTTGCCTGAATTATTCAAAAGGTTGATATCTTTTCTGACCTGAGAATCGTCTATATTCAATAATTGTGCAATTTGTTTGCTTGAGATAAATTCTATTTTTTTATCAATATAATCTGATAATATGCAATGATAAAGTGTTAATCTGTTTATAACTTTATCAGAAATTTTCTTTTCCATAACACTATTATATCATGAATTTATATTATAAAATAAAAAGCCTTATTGTATTAATAAAGGCTTTTTATGTAGAATTATATTATTCCATAACTAGTTATTTTTCTACAGTTTTTTCTTTGCCGAAAAAGTAATGTGCAATTCCAAATAACGGATTAATCATTAGACCAACTGTAGCACTTTCTTTAACTTTATCAGGATTATTTTTTGTTACATGGTAAATCCCAGCAGATGCCGGACTGGTAAGCATTGTTGCTATAAGTAATTTATCTTCTTTTTTTGCTGCTTTGATTCTGGCTTTACAGGTTTAAGATAATATTGTTTTCCGTTGATTTGTACAATTTGGTTCCCCATAATTTTCTCCTTTCGTGTTTACCTTTAAATTCCCCTTTGAGTAATTAATCCCCTATATTTTTATAAAAACATTTTGTGTAAAGAAATTGCGTGTTGAATTTTAAAATATTGTCCTAAAAACTTATAATATAGAGAGGTTTAAATGTATTTAATAAATCTTTACATATTTCGTTTAGAAATATTATTTATTTTGTAATGTAATAGTTGATGCAAAAATTATTGCAAAAAAAATGACGAGGTTGCGATTTACATACTCGTCATGCTTATGAATTATATATGTATTGTTGTGTTAGCTATCTTATCATCAAGCTCTCTCTTATATTATATATATACCACATAACTAATCCTTTT
>CALUVX010000165.1 GCA_944324295.1 Candidatus Gastranaerophilales bacterium | reverse complement strand
TGAAATATTTCCGTTAACTTTACCGTCAAATGCATCACCTTTCATATTTTTCAGGTAAAATATGTTATTTACAAAGTTGAAATCTGAAGAAAGATTTTCCGCGCTAATTCCGCCTGACACAAATTTTTCAAGTGTACCGCTGCCTTTTGCAACAGGCCCGTTGAGATTTACTTCCATATTATCCATTGTCAAAAGCATATCCGAAATTTTTATTGACGGTATAGAAATATTGCCATTCAAATAAGGATTGGATGCATTACCCGTAACATTGATATTTCCGCCGGCAGTAACCTTTGAATTTTTGAAGCCCGGGATAACAAAAGAAATTTTATTGGGAGTATTAACACTCAAATTTAATTTTTGTGTTTTATATAAATCATTTACACTTCCTTTTAAGTATAAAAGCCCCGTATTGTTTGCAAATATACCGGCATCAGATAAAGACAAAGTATCCTCGTCAATATTAATACTGCCTTTTATCAAAGTATTTTTACCCTTTAACTCATCAACGTTTAAAACCGAAAGGTATGACGAAGGCGTTGCGTTTAAAGAAAAAGCAATATTTTGTTTCTTATCATTGCCATTAACAGAAACAGTAAGCGGTAACGCACCTTTTGCAGTAACTTCTTTCCTCAAATCTGCCGGAATCATTGAACGTAAATCAGATGCGACAAGATTTCCCTTTGCATTAACCGCAATATTTATATTTTGAGTCATATAATCGCTAACTTTCCCTGTAATATCAATACGGGAATTATCAAGCATTATATACGCACTGTCTATATTAATATCTTTTTCGCCTATAGTTATTTTAGCAGACGGAGCCGTAACAACAGCCATAGGATTAACAATTTTTACATCAGAAATATTAATTCCGCCAGAAGCAGTTTTTCCGTCAGTTTCTAAATCAATTAGAGATTTAGGAGCCCTAATTGACGTATTTGATGGAGTATTTTTTATATCCACATTATCAATACTAATATTTATTTTAGGCAATATTTTATCAAGTTTACCTTTAACAAGAATATTAGCACTGATTGTCCCGCTATTTATACTATTTTCTTTAAGAATTGCCATCTGTCCTGCCGCAAGCAGAAGACTCTTTAATTGCAGCTTATCTGCAATTATACTCAAATCGGCCGCAGCGTCCTGGGTAATTGTCCCTTTTATTGTCAAAGGATGATTTAACACGGTTAAACCCGCATTTTTTATGTCTATCATATTATTTGACAGGTCAACATCAGCATTAATTTTATCTATAACAATATTATAAAGTTTATAAGCTAAAGATGCATCGGGAATTTTAAAATACCCTGAAGATTCAACAGTTTTAAGATTTGATTTAATGTTAAAATCAGCATCAATTCCTCCGGTTGCAGTAAGAGAATCAAGATCCCGATAATCAAATGATTTTGCAATACTGTCAACCATATCTATAATACTTTTAAACTGAGCATTTGATTTACAATTCAAATCAATTTTCGGATGCTTACCTGTTTTAAAATTACCAATTAACTCTGTTAACTCCTTATCAGCAGTATACAATTTTGTATACATATTTATATTATTTCCTTTGAGAGTCAAATCGATATTACTTGCAGGCAACTTTTTACCGTCAACAGCAACTCCCATATTGGAAATATTTGCAGTTCCGTCAAAATGTATATCATCAAATGTTCCTTTTGTCTTAATATCAGCATTTAAATCAGCCGTTAATTGGTTATCATGAACGGCCTTGAATATATCTGTAAGGTTTATAACAGGAGATGACGTTTTTTCCGCAACAGCCTCTGTCTTAGGAGCAAAAATAATATCATTCAAATCAATATCAGGCATAACTCTGTTTAAAAGCTTAACATTATAATTAAACTGCGTTCTGTCCTGAAGCATTACTTGCCCATCCGCTGATATTTTAATCTTTTTATTAAGTATGAAATCATTTACAGATATGTTATTACCATATATTGAATATGTTTTATCAGAAGGAATATCAATAAAAGAAATATTATAATTATTTATTGAAATATCAGGCAAGTGATTTGACAGTTTAAATCCAAAAGGTAATGAGGTCATTGCAGGCTGTTCAACGGAAGTGTTATTTTCGGAAGAATCATCAGACTGAACAAGATAGTCCTCTATAAGAAATTTCCCATCTTTTTTAATTTTCAAATTAGTGTTTATATTATCAGCACCAATCATATCAATTTCTATTTTACGCAACAAAAGCGGCAAAAGTGATAATTTCCCTCTAACATTATCTGCCGTAAAAAAAGTTTCGCCATTAGGAAGACCTACCTCAATATGTCCTACACCTGCTCCCGCCGTCAACTTTGGTGTAGTTAATATTCTTATATCCTCAAGTTTTAATTTAAAACCGCATGAATCTTCAACCGCTTTAGAAATTGTTCCGCTGTAGGAATTTGCTAAACCGTTAAGAAAAAACGGAACAATCAAAAATAATGCGTACAAACCTATAAAAATAACAGCAACTGTAATACCAATATATTTCAAAACTTTCTTCATATTATACACACCCCTTACGCACTAATTATATCATAAGTAAATTATTTTTTCTTCTTTTCAGGATAACAATTCCATTTTATACTTTCATTTTTTCTGAACCAAGTTAATTGACGCTTTGCATAATTTCTTGTGTTTTGTTTCAATTTATCTTTTGCTTCATCAAGTGTCAATTCACCGTCAAGGTAAGATATAATCTCTCTGTATCCTATTGTATCTGTTATATTGGGAATACGTCCATATTTAGCAAGAAGCGACTTTGTTTCTTCAATAAGCCCGGCATCAATCATTAAATCAACACGCTTATTTATCCGCTCATACAAAATATCCCTCGGAAAATTTAAACCAATCCATTCAATATCAAATTCTTGTTCTTCTCTTTTACCTCTTGCTTTTGATAATGGCAGCCCTGTCAACTTTATAATTTCAATGTAACGAATAAGCTTTTTTTTATCATTTCGTTCTATCAAATTTCCGGCTTCATTATCCAAATCCGAGAGAATAGCCAAAAGTTCGTCAAATGACAATTTAGAAAGTTCTTCTCTCAATTCATAATCCGGTTCTACATCGGGCAAATCATAATTTTCAAGCAATAATCTGAAATATAGCCCGGTACCGCCCGCAACAACAGGAATTTTCCCTCTTGATATAATATCTTTAACATGCTCTTTGGCCTGTTTTGCATAAAGTCCTGCAGAATAATTTATATCAGGTTCAACAATATCAATCATATAATGCGGAACATCATCCATTTCAGCCCTTGAAGGTTTTGCAGTTCCTATATTCATATTTTTATATACAAGTCTTGAGTCAGCAGATATAACTTCTCCGCCGACTTTTTTCGCAAGTTCAACAGCAAAAGCGGTTTTTCCGCTTGCAGTCGCACCGACTACTGCAATAACCTTATTTTTTTTCATCCGCATCAGATTCCAAACCAATATATTTTCTGTCAAAATATAAAAATATTAATATTACAAAATATACGGAAAAATAAAAGAGAACAATACTCATTATAATATATGCAATCGGATTTATAACTGCAAATGTATTAATAAACAGCAGGACAAAGCCGCCAATCCACAAAATTAAAAATAATCTTACAGTAGTAAAAAAATCTTTAAAGAGCTTTACAAGCGAACGCCACAGAGCAAGAAGAGGATTAACCGTAAAATAAATAATTTCCGGAATCCATAACATCAAAAGATACATAATAATTGACGTTACAGCCATAAACAAAAGACTCCACTTTCCAAAAAATACAATTTGCTCAAGACTGAGAGAGTCAATAAAAGCTGCCATACCCTCATTCGTATTAATAGCAGTATCCATCGTCATTTGCTGTAAATGCTGCATTGAGTCGGGATCAAGCCCACCAATAATATTTACACCGAGCAGATATACCAACGGAGTCGCAATAGCCTGTATAAAAAGAAAAATTATATAAACACCAACAAACGATAAAAAGAAGCGTCCAACACCCTCAGGAAAGACCTTGAATAAATTTAAAGTAGCTTTTGCCCTGTCATTATCAAGCACAAACACCTTTTTGGAAAGAGAAATTGCACCCTTTACCATCCAAAACCAGCCGGAACAAAATATTCCAAACATAAATAATACCGTAACTGAAGCAATTAAGAATTTTGGAGTAGAATCAATATTATATTTTGAATATAAGGAATATAAGTCCAAAACCTTGATAAATATAATCAGCGGTATTGTCAATATAATATTATAATTTGTTATTTTTAATGCATCTTTAAATAGCTCGCGCATAATATATAATCACCTCGGTTTTAAAAATTTGTGAATACTCTGTTTACTTAATAAGTTCAGCCTGTTTTTCCTGCTCCTTTATCAGTTTACGCTTACGTCGTCTCATAAGATCAACAAAAGCTTCTAACCTTGTCAAATAGCCAGCTTTTCCCGTCTGCTCATCCATTATTAAGGGCAATATAGGAATATCACAGTTTTCTCTCATTGCAGGGAAAATGTTCTGGGACATAATTTCAGGCATACATGTGAAAGGACTTATGTGTATAATTCCGTCAATTCCGCGCTCATCAGCATAAGCAACATCTGAAACACATTCAAGTGAATCTCCGCCAATATCACGCATCAAATAAGGTTTTGCCATTCTGTATGCTCTTTGAAGATGCGTCTCTCCCTTTCTGAACACTTTAGGAATGATAGCATCTTTTAAGAAACTACTAATTGTAAGACTTCTACGGGTTTGAACTCCCATTTTACCGAGTTCACGGGTTATATTTTGGTTTGAAAACTCATCGCATACCAGATAAATTTCACCCGTCAAATCAACATTTAAAACTTCCTTTGACTTGTCAATCTCTGTCTTTTTCATTTCATCAAATGCAAGTTTTTTAGCCTTTTTCAACATTCTTGTATTATCTGCATCCTTGACATACTGCAATGCCTTATTATAATGCTTTTCAGCATCACCAAAATGAACTTCACGTGCTCTGTAGTATGACAAAGCATTTTCCAAATCATCAAGAAGAAACATCTTTCTTATTGCAATATTAATAGCCCTTGCAAACAATATAGGGTCATTTTTTCCGCTTATCTTTTTTAGAAAATCATACATTCCTTTCAAACCGTCATATAAGGTAAGTTCGATGTACTTTGCCTTATAGCCGAGGTCTGTCAAAGCATTATGTATACAATTACCGTATTCTCCTAGTCTGCAACAACCCGGAGAAGAAATCATTGCAACATAATCCGTTCCACCCTCTATAGCCTCAATAAAGTTACCAAGAATAAGCTTATAAGGCAGGCAAATAGCCTCCGGAGAATGTTTCGTACCCAAAGATAATGTTTTTTTGCTTGTATAAGGTGGAACAAAAGGTTCAACTCCTATTTTTTTCAATGCAGCCGACCAGGCTATATATACTGTTCCCATATGGGGAAATGCTACTTTTAACTTTTTTTTGTCTTTAGTCATTATTTATCATCTCTTTTTCTATTGTACAAATTTTAAATCAGGATGACGAGCAGCAAGTGTCTCATCCAATCTTTTCACAGGTGTCGTATGGGGTGCCGAAATCAACTTTTCGGGATTTGTTTTTGCCTCATTTGCAATTTTTATCATAACATCCACAAAATTATCAAGAACTTCTTTTGTCTCCGACTCCGTAGGCTCAATCATTATTGCCTCATGAACAATTAACGGGAAATAAACAGTCGGCGGATGAGTATTTTCATCCATAAGAGCCTTGGCAATATTCAAAGTCGAAACGCCGCTTTCATGTTTTTGCTTTTCACCTGATAATACAAATTCATGCATACAAGGTTCGTCATAAGGCAATAAATATGCCCCTTTTAATTTTTCTTTTAAGTAATTTGCATTCAAAACAGCATTTTCACTGGCTTCTTTAAGGTTATCACCCATCATCAAAATATAAGCATAAGCCCTTACAAGAACTCCAAAATTCCCGTAAAATCCTTTTACACTTCCTATCGAGTGTTTTATATCATAATTTCTAAAATATTTTTTACCATCAAAATCTACAACAGGAGAAGGCAAAAATTCCCTTAATTTATCAACCACACAAACAGGACCAGCACCCGGACCGCCTCCGCCATGAGGTGTTGAAAATGTCTTATGTAAATTCAAATGAACAACATCAAATCCCATTAGCTTCGGATTTGTATAACCCATTACAGCATTAAAATTCGCTCCGTCATAATATAAAAGCGAACCGTTATTATGCATCAGCTTGGAAATTTCAAGAACATGTTCCTCAAAAATACCTAAAGTGTTGGGATTTGTCATCATAATAGCTGCGACATCAGAATCCAGAAGCTGTTTCAATTCTTCAATATCAACCTGTCCCTTTTCGTTAGATTTAACAGGAACTATTTCAAAACCACATAAATGAGCACTTGCGGGATTTGTACCATGAGCCGAATCAGGAATAATAACCTTTTTACGTTTTTCTCCCTTAACTTCAAAATATTTTTTTATAATCATCATGCCGGTAAGCTCGCCATGCGCTCCTGCGGCAGGTTGGAGAGTAACCGCATCCATTCCGGTAACTTTTTTCAAAGCTTCCTGCAATTTATACATCAATTCCAGTGCCCCCTGGCAATCCGAATCATCAGATAAAGGATGTAAGTAAGCAAAATTTTCAAGAGAAGCCAAAATTTCATTAACCTTAGGATTATACTTCATTGTACAAGAACCCAAAGGATAAAAACCTTTTTCAATACAGAAATTTTTATCGGAAAGTTCTTTATAGTGCCTCATAGCCTCGAGCTCACTGACTTGAGGTAAACCTATCTCACAATCTCTTATAAAATTTTTGTTTAAAAAATCCAGGTTTTCTTTTTCATCTGTTAAAGTTATACCCTGAACACCGTTATTTTTTTCAAAAATATTCTTCACTAAATAATCTCCTGCCTTTTTAAATCTCTTTTAATTTTGTCCAAGCCCGATTGTATAATACGAGAAATACGTGATTGGGAAATGTTAAATTCTTCAGCAATTTCTCTTAATTTCTTTTCTTTAAAAAACTTATATTCAATGAGTTCCCTTTCTCGCGGCGGCAATTTTTTCATTGATTCAATAATTTCTGCCTTCAATTCAGTCAGCTCAATACATTCTTCTGGCGTTCTGTCTTCAGCCTTTATTTGAATAGGGACTTCAGCATCCTGCATTTCGTCAATTGAAAGAATAGTCTTGTAAACTTCTTCTCTCAGATCTTCATTTTCTTCTTCTGCACGAAGTTTCTTATTTTTCAAAGAATACCATTTGTAGCGGCGTCTAACCTCATTTCTGATAGCCCATTTTATTGCCGTAGAAAGATATGTATTATTAAAATGTTCCGGAGAATGATTTTTAAACAGTATGTATAAAGTATGGTTACCTATATTAATAAGCTCAGGCAAATCAATAAGATGAGAAGTCGAAAATTTTTGATACTCGACTTTAGCAATTGTTTCAACTAAATCCTTATAATTTCTTAAATTCACCTTCTGCTGAACATTTTGTTTTGCTGTCATGACTATAACATATTCCTATAAAAAACATTTCCCTGAAAACATCATAACAGAAAAAAATATAGAATACCAGACAATGTAATTTTCCTTAACATAAATTATATTTAAATTCGACAGGTACATAATTAGGAGATAGATATATGAAAATATTATTCTGCACCGACGGTTCAAAGATTAGTTTTAATGCGCTAAAAAATATTTCAAATTGGGTAAAAAATGGAGAAATAGACTCAATTTGCGTAATAGATTGGAGTTTTTTGCCCTATGAAATTAATATTGAGGACAAGAATTTTACATATTCATGTGCAAATGTAGCAGATACAATTTTGGATTGCGCAGAGGAAGAAATAAAAAGATTGGGAATGACGGCTTGCGAAAAAATAAAAAGTTGTGGCGCAGCTATTGAAGGAATTTTGGAACAGGCCGAAAAAAAAGATTATGATTTAATACTTATGGGTTCTCATGGGAAAAAAGGAATTCAAAAATGGCTTGGCTCTGTTTCACAAGACATAATAAACAGCAGTAGAATATCAGATTATATTGCCAAAGAAGAAAATAAAAAGCAAAAATTACTTCTTACCACAGACGGAACAGTATGCTCATTAGAGATTATTAATAAAATTATTCCCGATATGAACCTTGAAGACAAAGAAATCCATATCTGTATGGTAAATGAAGACCCCAGCTTTTTATTTTTAGACGGTACACTTGATACTAACTGGCTTCTTGATATACAAAAACAACAACAGATATATGCTGCAAAAGCAATAGAAGACATAAGAAAAATTCTTGAATGCTATAATATTAAAACCAATGAAAGTACAATTCTGTCAGGAATACCTGCTCAAAAAATTATTGACTACGCGAGGACACGCGACATTGATTTAATTGTACTCGGCTCACGGAACAAGTCAAAACTTGACAGATTTTTAACAGGCTCTGTCAGCAAACGTGTTCTTGAAAATGTTGTAAGCGATATTTGGCTTGCAAGATGCAAAAGTTAATATGGCATTTCCCAATTATTGTTTAAAATTAGCCCGAAGCATCCTTTTGCATCAGCTCTAGATGAACAATTTGCGCCAACTGCAGTTCTTACATCTTGAGGTTTTGTTTTACCAGAACCACACCCCGAACCGGAAGTTCTGCATTCCGGAGGAATACCATCTTCATCAATAGAACCATCTTTATAATATGTTACAAAATACAAATCACGGCCAGCAACATTTGGACCGGCTTTACCATTAATATCAATTGTTATATGACCGTATGTTGTATGATATTTCGAATTTTCCAAACATACAGAAGCACCATTGGCAAGAGCAAAACACGGAGCATTCGCACTTCCAGGCCAATAACTGCCGTTAGTCAAACTTGAACCATTCATATTTTTATAAGTTCCATCATAAAAACAATCCGTAAACGTTGAACAAGATTTAACGATTTTAAAATAACTATTCATAAAATTTGTTACAGCAGCAGAACTAGTCAAACCAGCTTCATGGAGACTTAAAGCATTTTTATCATTCATATATTGTGCAAAAGCCTGCGAAAAAAGATTATAAACCTGGTGTAACTGTGTAACATAAGTTTTTCTCTGGTGATTCTGCATTAAAGTCGGAATTGTCATTGCAGATACAACACCTATAATTCCTAAAGTAACAAGGACTTCCGCCAAAGTAAATGCAAACAATTTTTTCATTAAAAGCTCTCCTCATCTATAGAATAAATACTATTTATACTAGTATAACACAATTTACAGATTTTATCAATACAGATAAAAAAAATTTAAATATACCTTAAAATATTGACCATATATAAAAAAAATGGCATAATTAATCTATGTTTAAATATTACGGGAAATATGCACCTTATTTATTTATTTTACCTGCTGCGGTTGTTCTGGTAATATTCTTTTTTATACCATTTTTTCAAACATTTCTTTTAAGTTTTTTAGATTATACGCACAACATATATAAACCTGAATTTATCGGATTTGAGAATTATATAAATCTTTTTCATAATCCAGTTTTCTATAAGGTTATGTGGAATACATTTGTTTATCTTTTTGTTGCCGTACCTGTTCTTGCGATATTCCCGCTTTTTCTTGCAATATTAATAAACCAGAAAATAAAAGGTGTAACGCTATATAAAATACTTATTTATCTTCCTGTAATAGTATCAATTGTTGTTGCTGCTATAGCTTTTAAATGGCTGTATGCGGATCAGGGAATTTTAAATTATCTTGTAACACGAATTGGAATAGCTCCTATCGGATGGCTGACCGATCCGAATTTTGCATTATATTCTGTTATTATCGTAACCATTTGGAAGGGGATAGGTTATTACATGATAATTTATCTAGCAGCTTTAATGAGCGTTCCCAAAGAACTATATGAAGCTTGTGATATTGACGGAGCCAATTTTTTAACCAAACATTTGACCGTTACAGTTCCGCATATAATGCCAACAATAGCACTAGTTACAACAATCAGCGCAATATCCGCAATGAAAGTTTTTGCAGAAATTTATGTAATGACAAAAGGCGGACCGCTAAATTCCAGCAAAACTATTGTTTATTATATTTATGAAAGAGCATTTGAAAATCTTGATTTAGGATTTGCATCAGCAATGTCTGTTGTATTGCTTATCATAGTTATGATTTTTTCTTTAATAAACATACTTTGCTTTGAAAAAAATAAATACCAGATTTAACTAAGAGGTTAAAAAGAATTGAAAAGTTTAAAATTAAAAAATATATATGCACATATAATATTAATCATCGTTTCACTTTTATCTATTTTCCCGTTTATATGGCTTATATCAACTTCATTAAAAGGAAACAGTGAAAATATTTTTGCATATCCGCCTCAAATTATTCCAACAGATTTTACCTGGGCAAATTATACCGGCGTTTGGGGTAAGGTTGATTTTATTGGTTATTTCATCAATAGTATGATTGTTGCCGGAGGAACGGTTATTTTAAATCTAATATTATCGGCAATGGCAGGTTATCCGCTTGCGAGAATGGAATTTAAAGGAAAGAAAATAACATTTTTTGCCGTTCTTGCAACAATTATGATTCCGTTTCAGGCAATAATGCTTCCAGTTTATCTTATTACATTAAAACTTCATCTTGTTGACAGCGTAAATAATTTTGCCGGATTTATGGGCTTAATAATGCCGTTTGCCGTAAATGCCTTTGGGATATTTCTTATGCGTCAGGCATTTTTAGGAATCCCGAAAGAGATGGAAGAGGCAGCAATTGTTGACGGATGTAACGTATGGCAGGTATTTTGGAAAGTTCTTATTCCAATGGTAAAACCGTCGCTTGCCGTTCTTGCAATATTTACATTTATAGGATCATGGGGAGAATTTTTATGGCCGAGTATTGTTCTGACAAAAGAAACAATGTATACGCTTCCTGTCGGGGTAAACAATCTTCAGTGAATGTTCAGTTCAAACTGGAGATTTATCGCGGCGGGTTCAATTCTTTCTACCATCCCAATTTTAATATTTTTCTTATGTATGCAAAGATACTTTATATCAGGAGAAAATGAAGGGGCAGTAAAGGGCTAAAATTTTACTCTACACCGGGGACATGAACATTGTAACGAACATTATCAAATTCATTGTATTCATCATCAATATCTTCCTGAAAAATCTTTTTGGCACCGCAAACTTTAAAGTTTTTTATAATTGCATTATCCAATTCTTCTGTGAGAACAAGTTTTCCATTGACATAGGTAACTGTAGGATTTTTGACAGACTCATCATTAGAAATCTTTTCAATCAGGTTATTATTTGTATTTGCAAGAATAGTTCTTGTTACATCATTCATAACATCAAATACATAACGTTGTCTTGAGGCTGTATTATAACTTCCGGAATTTGTTATTAGAGTCGTAGCTTTCTCAAGCTCATCAAGCGATTCTTTATAATATTTCAAATGTCTTAAAAGAATTGCAAGGTTATAATGAGCCTCATAGTTCATAGGGTTAAGCTCTATTGCCTTACAGTAAGTAAGGCCGGCTTCGCGGTAATCTCCGAGCAAATGATATGTTAAGGCAAGATTGTATCTTGCATCATAATCTTTTTTCAATATTTTACATGCTTCTTTATAAGCTTCCAAAGCCTTTAACAAATATTGACGATGGAATTCCCATTCATCCTCAAGATAAATTGATTTTTGTTTGTAAGCAACCCCTTTATTATAATAAGCAAGTCCCTTGTTAACTTTATAACTTTTCCTGTTGCTATAAACAAAAGGGATAGATAACAGATGTCTTTTTGTCTTTATAATTTCATTATACTGATCAATTGCACCGTCAAAGTCTCCAAGTTTCTCCGCAGAAACAATTCCATAATTCATTCTTGCAATAATCATTTTCGGATTATATTCAAACGCCTTTTCATAAGCATCAACCGCGGAATAATAATCTTCATATACGACATAAATATTTCCAAGATTATACCATGCGCCATAGTGTCCCGGGAAAAGCTGAACCGCTCTGGTATAATATCCGATAGCTTTTTGAAGTTTCATTTTCTTTAAAGCTTTATCCCCTTTATGTACATAATAAACAGACCGTACCTTATCCAGCTGACGGTAAAAAAAAGCAGGATGCAAATATACAAGAGCACCAATTGCAGCTATCACTAATATTGTAAAGAGTGCCGAAAAAAACTTTTTCACCTGCTATACCTCATTATAAACCAATTTTATACTTATTAATTATGTTATGCAATACTCTATTGTTACGAAATTGTAACATAAAATAATTAAAAAAAGCAATTTATTTAAGCAAAAAGTTTTTATATAAGTAAGGTAGGTTAATAAATCAATTTGGAGGTTAGGTTATGGCAGACTTCAATATGGCTGCAAATATGTACGGAATGTTTCCGAATATATACAATAACCAGGTAGCATTAAATGACTTAACAGGTATTGACTTGTACTCTCCTCTGGGGTTATACACAAACCCTATGATGAGTATGAACGGAAGCATATTTGGCTCAGGAATGGGGATGTATCCTATGATGCCTCCAATGGGTATGGGTTCCGGAAATTATGAAGATTACTATAAGAATTATGAAAAATACCAAGATTTTATGATCGGCAACCAGGTAAAACAACAACAAAAATGGCGTGAGGCTGATTTGAAATTAAACTCTCCAATGGAAGGTATTGCAAAACAGGCTTCATATCTTCATGAAAAAATTATGAGAAATGAACAACAACAGATACAAGAAGCATATAAAAACTTCAAAAACAGTGTAAAAAGTTTATACCCGAATGCAACTGATGAAGAGATATCAAACCGCGCATCAACTCTGTATAAACAATTAACAGGCGTGTCTGTTACCGATGACATAAGACAATACGGAAGAGGTTCATTTACTCAAGGTTTCCTTCAGACAATAACTCTTGGATTGGCAGACAAGAAAACTGCAGAAGAAAATATCTCTGAATTAACAGGACAACCTGTAGGCAGAAGTGAAAAAGCCAAGAAAATTGCAGGTAATGCCGTAGGCGGTGCGGTATTTGGCGGAGCTGCAATTCTATCAGCTAAGTATTTGTTCAAAGGTTTATGGAAAGGTTTGAAAAATAAACCTCTTGTAGCCGCAGTAATAGGCGGTGGTGCAGCACTTGCAGCAGCAATAGGGGCAGCAAAAAGCGAATAAAAAATTATAAGTGTGTTAAGTGTGTGTGATGAGGTTGAAATAATTCAACCTCTTTTTTTTACTTTAATTTTTTAAAGAAATCAGGTTCGGCAAGTGCCCTTGCAGCACAGCCATAACCGTTTTCTCTGCTTGCTGATTCAAAATTACAATATTCATCTGACGGATAATCAGTATCATCTCTCCCTACAGGAACTACAAATCCTCTGCCGCCCCTGTCTATTATCTGAAATAAAAATAAATCCTGCCCCAAAACATTTGGCATTCTGTTCCTTCCATTTATATCAAGCCCGATAAAAATACTTTTATTTTCCGCTTGCTGTTGTTCAAAAGTTATAAGCATACCATCCGGAGTTAAAATTTGACCGTCATCAAACATTTTTGAAGCAATACCTTTAGTTTTTTTAGAGAAATTCCAATACTTAGTATCTGTTGTTGATATAGGAAAACAATAGTCTTTACTATGTTGGCTTCTAACACAATATTCAACTTCCTTGAAATAAGGTCTTATTTCATTTGCGAAGTCCATACCGTAAGCAAGACACTCTGTAGTTGTACAATTTGAATCATTATTATAAAGTTCAAACGCCTGACTAATAATAGAATACCCCTTTAGAAAAGCAGTTCTTAACTGCTGAGCTTTAATATTAGAAATTAATACAGGCATTGTCATTGCCGCAACTACACCGATTATGCCAAGGGTTATTAAAACCTCAGCTAAGGTGAAGGCGGTCTTCTTTTGAGAAGATAAGAGGGTAGGAGGATTGGAAGATAAGCTAATTTCATTTTTTGGAACTTTGTTAGATATTCCAATTTTATCTTCTTTTAAGAAGGGAGTTACTTGAACACCCTCATTGATTAGTGAGGGACTAAGGGTGGGTATAAAAGAATAATTTTTATTTACCCTCTCCTGTCCTTCGGACACCCTCTCCCAAGAGAGGGAAAGAATTTTTCGTGAGCTTTGCTCACCGGTAATAACCTGCCTTCTCGCCTTCGTGCCATCCAGACTTCCGTTATTTTGCCCCCTCCTCGAAATCAGAGATTTCGGTCCTCCCTCAAGGGGAGGACATAGAAAACTTTGTGAGCTTTGCTCACTGATAACAGACTGACATCCTGCCTTCCTGACAGCCGAACTTCTGATTTTGAGATCCCGAAACACGGAGGTCAATCCGCCGTTCAGAATGACACTAAAGAATTCTGTCATCGCGCACATGTTGCGCGATCTTTTAATATAAAACTTTAGATTGCGCAATAAAGGCGCAATGACATCACAAAAAACGATGTGGCATCCCGCCTTTCTGCCCTCTGCTAGCTGGGAACGCCCCCCCCCCGAAGTTGTAATAAATCAATAATCTTCATACTTTGCTCCTTTCTATCTTCTTACAAATTAAATTATAACCTATTTAAACAGATTTTTCAATACATTATCAAAAGAACACCCGCACCAAGGAGTTAAGATGCGGGCATTAAATCAGTAAAAGAGACATCAATCACATTATGAAACATGTAAAAATTAAGTCAAATTTTTGTGGAAAAATTTTTCAATTTATTTTATAATCCTCTTATGAAACAATTTTGCCTAATTTTGACTTTAATATTTTTAACTTCAAATTGCACATTTGCTCTGCCTTTCAATCTGAAGAAAGAGGAAAACAAATTTATACAATCCGAGCAGTATAAAACCGTTACAGAGCAGGCAAATGTTTATTATGCACAGAATGACATAAAAAATGCGTTTAATATTCTATTAACAATACCTGATGAAGAACGTTCCGCACAAAACTGGCTTATACTCGGAAATATTTTGCAGGATCAGGGAAAAATTGATGAAGCCGTTTTTATGTACAATAAAGCAATTGAAGTTGACAGTAAATATTACAAGGCATATTACAATTTGGGGAATGTTTACCTGAATGACGGACGTCCAAATATGGCAATTGAACAATATAAAAAAGTTATAAATATTAACCCTGAATATCCCTATGCACACTATAATCTTGCCTGTGCATATATTAAACTCGGGAAATACGGCAAAGCAAAATATGAACTCTTAACGGCAATAGATTTAAAAAATACTGTTCCGGAATTTCATTATAATCTGGCTTATGTCTATAAACAGTTAAAAAAAGAAAAAGATGCAAAAACATATATTGAATACTACAACAAATTAATACAAGATCAGATATAGAGGCATTATGTATAAAGGAATAATTTTTGATTTTAACGGTACACTATTTTGGGATTCAGAAAAACATCAGGAGGCGTGGAGAGAATTTTCAAAACGTCTGCGTGATCACGCATTTACAGATGAAGAAATGCGAGACTTTATGTTCGGAAGAACAAACGAAGACATAATAGCATATCTTATTGGCAAAAAACCGGAACCTGAAATGGTTGAAAAATTTGCCAAAGAAAAGGAAGCCGTATACAGAGATATGTGTGCCGAGGATGCTGAAAATACGGTTCTTGCACCGGGAGCCGTTGATTTTCTAAACTATCTTGTAAAAAACAATATACCGCATACAATAGCAACAATGTCCGAAAAAGATAATGTTGATTTTTATATTAAAGAATTTGAACTTGCAAAATGGTTTGATATTGAAAAAATAGTATACGCTGATGGTACAATCCCAGGCAAACCGGCTCCGGACATATATATTAAAGCCGCAGAGAAATTAAATCTTTCACCGCAAGATTGTATCGTAATAGAAGATGCAGTGTCGGGAATTGAATCTGCAAAAAATGCCGGTATTGGAAAAATTATAGCAATTGCATCAATGGAAAGCGTTGATTTATACAAAAATATTCCTGCCGTTTCACAAATTATCAAGAATTTTGATGAAATCGACAGAAATATTTTTGAAATTCCGTGTCTCGAAAAATAAACAGTTTATCTTTCGTTAACAAAATCTTTCCAATAGCTTTTTCCGCTGTCTTGCGGATGTATATCTGCCAATGTAAATGCGGTTTTCTTTTTTAGTGAAGAGTGAGATGTGAAACGTGAAACAAAGTTACTTCCATCCCTGATTAGGGAGGGACTAAGGGTGGGTAGCAAGCTTCTATTGTTTGATTGATTAAAACCCCATCCTAACCTTCCCTATATAGGGAAGGAACTTAGTTTTATTTATATAAAACTGGGGTATTCGTGCATTATTATTCCTGATAGTAGCATACCTTCCTACCTCTTAACTTCTAATCTGCTGGTAACGAGATTCTGAAACAAGTTCAGAATGACAGTATGACTGTATTTTGAATAGATTTAGTGTAAACTGCGATATAAGTCCCACTTTATGGCAATTGCAATAATATAATTGTTACGCTAAAATTAATCTATGCAGGAAAAAAATCTGGTAAAAATTAAAGATTTATTTGTTGAATATAAAACCAATAAAGGGATTTTAGGAGGGAAACAAACCATTCATGCCGTCAATGGGGTTTCTTTGGATATCCATAAAGGTGAAATTCTTGCCATTGCAGGAGAATCAGGATGCGGAAAATCTACTCTTGCAAAAGCCCTTATAAAACTTGAACCCGCAAAATCCGGAGAAATTTTGGTTAATGGCAAAGACATACTGCAATTAAATAAAAATGATTTAAAAGAATTCAGAAAACATGCACAGATGGTTTTCCAAAACCCTTATGCTAGTCTTAACCCGAAAATGAAGATTTTAGACATTTTAAAAGAACCGCTTGAAATAAATACGAACTTTTCAAAAGAAAAAATAGAAGAAATTGTTAAAGAAAAGATTAAGCTTGTTGGTTTGGATGAGACCTGCCTGCAACTGTTTCCGCACGAATTTTCCGGAGGTCAAAGACAAAGAATTGCAATAGCACGAGCATTAGTATTAAACCCTGAATTTATTCTTGCAGATGAACCAGTAAGTGCGCTGGATGTGAGTATTCAAGCTCAGGTTATTAACCTTTTAAAAGAACTTAAAGAAAAATATAATCTGACTATTGTACTTATCACACATGATATGAGTGTAATACAATACCTTGCCGACAGAGTAGCAATTATGTATCTCGGTGAAATTGTAGAGTCCGGAAAAACTTCAGATATTTTTGCATCTCCGCTTCATCCTTATACAAAAGCACTTTTGAGTTCAGTACCTCAAATTAACAAATCCGGCAAAAAAATTATTCTTAAAGGCGACTTACCTTCACCTGCCAGCCTTCCGCAGGGCTGCAAGTTCCATACAAGGTGCCCGAACGTTATGGAAAAATGCAAATCCTGTATTCCGGAAGAAAAAGGAATTTCTCATAAAGTAAAATGTTTTCTGTACGATTAATCTGTGATATAATCGTTTTATGGACAGAAAGATTATTACAACAAACAGAAAAGCTTTTCATGACTATATAATTATTGAAAAATATATAGCAGGAATTGTGCTGACCGGAACAGAAATTAAGTCTATACGCAAAAATGCAATAAACCTAAAAGACAGTTTTTGTAAAATAGAAGATAATGAAATTTTTCTGTACAATTGTCATATTTCACCTTATGAGCAGGGGAACAGATTTAACCACGATGCAGAACGTGTCAGAAAATTATTATTAAACAAAAAAGAAATTTTAAAAATGCAGACTAAAGTAAAACAGGATAATTACACTATTGTTCCGCTCGAAGTATTTTTGACCCATGGTTTTGCAAAAGTGGAAATCGCACTTGTAAAAGGGAAAAAACTTCATGATAAACGTGAAGATATCGCAAGAAAAGACCAAAAACGAGAAATGGACAGAGCATCCAAAATCAGATATTAATTTGGAGAATTCTATATGAAAGTCGTTATTTTAGGCAAAGGAGAAATGTTATCTAATCTGATAGAAGGTACACTTCAGGCAAATTGTGATATTGCAGGAATTCTTCGCTATGAAAGAACAGTTATACCGCCTTTATTACTTGCCGTAAGAGATTTCTTTAAAAGTTCTCCGGATGTTACACTCATAAAACAATACAAGCTTCATGAAATGAAACATAAATCAGCAAATTCTGAGGATTTTAAAAAAGAAATTTTAAAACTAAATGCTGATATCATACTTGTTGGAACATGGCATGAAAAAATAAAAAAAGAAATTTTAGATTTGCCGGTAATTGCATCTGTAAATGTACATCCATCATTTCTGCCCAAGTACAGAGGTCCAAATCCTTATCTGCAAACAATTTTGCACAGTGAAAAAAATTCAGGCATAACATTTCATTTAATGGATGAAAATTTTGATAAAGGTGCAATACTTTCTCAAAAAGAAATAGAAATTTTTCCAAATGATACAGGGAAAGAATTAAAAGAACGCACCGTTTACCAAGCAAGACTAATGTGCACCGAAATTTTGAATAAATTAAGAGAAGGTTTAATTATTCCGGTGAGTCAAAATGAAAAAGAAGCGACATATTTTCCAAATGTTAAACCGGAAGACATGATGCTTGATTTCGATAAAGAAACCGCAGAACAAATTCTTGCAAGAATAAGAGCATTTCACCCCTGGCTGCCTTGTTATGTTACCCATAAAGGTAAATACTTCATTCCAAATCCTTATAAACTTAAAATTCTTGATGAAGAACACACAACCAAAATTTTACAGAAAAATAAAATTGCACATCCAAGAGTCGGAAATATAATAAATGCGAACTATAAATCACGTTCAATAACCGTAATGTGCAAAGACTGGAAATCTCTGAAAATGGTTGGGACTTACATATATGGATTTTTTAATAAGCCATTCACTCAAATGTATATAAAAAATTTGGATTTACAACATATACGGGATTAATTTTTATTCTATGTTTATAATATAATATTATTATGATGAACGTTCAAAACATTGTCGACAGAATAAGAGAAATCATGGACGATGAAACACTTATTCAGCTCAAAGAAGAACTGAACAGTTATCACGTTGCAGATTTAGCAGACATATTCCAGGAATTGAAACCGGAAGAAAGACTTCAATGCTCTAAATTGCTTGAAATAGAAAAAGCTGTCGACTTAATGGAATATTTACCCCCCCAGATGCAGGTTGAACTGCTAAGTGATATTGATGAAAATCTTGCATCTCAGATTTTGACACAATTACCGCACGATGCTGCCGCCGATGTTTTAGGCGATATGGAAGAAGATGAAAGTGAAACGTATTTGGATAAACTTCCTCATAAATTTTCGGAAGAAGTACGTGAACTTTTAACTTATAACGAGGACACCGCAGGCGGTATTATGAATCCTTCAGTGCTTACTGTTAATTCAGACATGAGCGTACAGGATGTTTTAAACCACATAAGAATTAAAGCTGAGCAGGATAATATGGAACTTTATTATGTCTATGTGGTAGATAAACAAAATCATCTTCTCGGAGTTGTTTCATTAAGAAAACTTTTAACATCACCAACTAATCAAAAAGTTGAAGATATAATGATTTCAGATATAGTGAAACTTCATGTTGATGATTACAGCGATTTTATTATAGATGAGTTTATGAAATACCAGTATAATGCCTTACCTGTCGTTGATTTATACAACAGGCTTAAAGGAATGATTACCTGGGATGACGTCCATGATTTATTTGAAGAAGAAACAACAGAAGAGATTTACCAGTCTTCAGGTATTTCTACGGAAATAGTCGATGAAGACGAAATTCTTTCCGGAAATATCATAAATGCCATAAGGGCAAGAATGCCATGGCTTTTTATAACTCTGATAGGAGAATTTATTGCGGTAAATGTTGGCAATCACTTTGATCACACTTTACAGGCACTTCCAATAATTGCCATATTTATGCCGCTTCTTGCTGGTTTAGGCGGAAATATAGGGACACAGAGTATCACACTTATGGTACGCGGACTTTCAACAGGACAAGTTACATTAAATTCCGCAATACATCACATTTTAAGAGAAGCCAGCATAGGTCTTATAATCGGTACCATATTTGGAATTCTGGTTACACTTGTTTGCTGGGGCTGGCAACACAGCAAAGAACTCGGCGCCGTTGTCGGCATTGCAATGGCAGTTAATATGACAATGGCTACAATTATAGGTACATTTACACCGTTTGCCCTGAAAGCAATGAAAGTAGATCCTGCAGTCGCATCAGGCCCCGTAATTGCGACAACAATAGATGTATTAGGGTTGGCAATCTATTTTACACTCGTGTCAACTTTTTTAATTAAAGTTATGTAAAAAGGTAAAAAATATGACAAATCAAAAGTTAAAAAGAAGAGAGTTAAACAATAGAACTGAAGCATTTATAAAACATCAAAAACAATTAAGAGAGGAACGTTCATCTTTTGCTAAAGTCCTTATCGGAATGACTATCGTATTTATAGGCGTAATATTAAGCATATTTGTACTTGCTGATAATGAAAACTTTTTAGAGAAACATTTTGGCAAAGAATCCGTTATTACCAAATTGTTCCAAAAATTAACTATAAGTAACGATAATAAGGAACACGCAGATTTTGCACTTCCATTCGGTCTGCGAAGACAAAATATTCTCTTCTTAGGGGTTGATGCAAGCAATAACCCGAACGATTTGTGGACAGGAACAAGGACAGATACAATTATTTTGGTAAATATTGATCCGCGGACAAAATCAGTAAATGCCTTATCAATACCGCGTGATAGTAAAGTTTACCTGCCTGGTGATAACGGTGTGAATAAAATTAATGCCGCACACGCAATAGGCGGAATTGAAATGACAAAAAAGACTATAGAAGATACATTAGGTGTACATATTGATAGATACATAATGGTTCATGATGCAGCTGTTAAAGAAATTGTTGATGCAATGGACGGATTGGATGTATATATTGAAAAGCCTATGCATTACAATGATTATTCAGGGCATTTGTTTATTAACTTTTCAAAAGGCAATCATCATCTAACAGGTCAGGAAGCCGTAGAATACTTAAGATTTAGACACGATGCTCTTGGAGATATCGGAAGAACTCAAAGACAACAATGGCTTTTAAGAAGTTTATTAACAAAACTAAAACAGCCTTCTACGATTACAAAAATTCCGGACATAATTTCAGTTGCAAAAAAATATGTAAAAACAGATATGTCCTTCTACGAAATGTCTCAATATGCAGCACTGGCAAAGCATATAGATATGGACAAAATTGAAATAGCAATGCTTCCAGGTGCTCCAAACAAAAAAGGTTATATAAGTTATTGGATTTTAGATCCGGAAAAAACGCAAGAAGTTGTAAACAGGGTGATATATAGAGATAAAGCCCCTGTTGAAGATATGACCCAATTGAGTGCAAGTTTATTAAGTTCAAATTCTTCACGTTCAGCACAAGTAGAAGAAGCTCTTAAAACTGCAGGTATAGAAATAAAATGCAGAGGAACGGCATCAAGAGCGCACTCACAGTTTATTGCGCATTCATCTAAAATAACAAACGAATATTATAATCATTTAGCCAAAAATAATCCTGCTTTTGCCGGTTTGCAATTCGTATATGATCCTGTAAATTATTACTGCGGGGAGACAGATTTTACAATAATTTTATCGGGAGATTAAACTCCCCTATATGTGCCTGTAGCTCAGTTGGATAGAGCGTTTCCCTCCGAAGGAAAAGGTCGTGCGTTCGAATCGCATCAGGCACAATAAAATTTGTTGCAAAAAAATATAAAAATTGATTTTATGTTATAATAAAATTGGTTGACAGCCGGCTAACAAAAATCGAAAAAAGTAATTGGCTTCGTAGCTCAGCAGGATAGAGCAGCGGTTTCCTAAACCGAAGATCGCGCGTTCGAATCGCGCCGGGGCCAATTTTTGTTGTTTACATGTTAGTGCAATATTAATTATTAATTGTTTTTATATATAAAATCTGCTGTTAATATTAAAAAGGAAAACTCCCGCCGTTAGACGGGAGAAGGAATGAAAGTATAAGCATACCGATTTACGGTTTTTGCTTATCTTCAGTATGTAATTTTATTGTAGTTTTGCCTCAAGCTTTTCTATACGTGCTTTCAATTCTTGATTTTCTTTTTCAAGTTTGGTTACACGCGAATCAAGTTCCTTTATCGCGTTAATTACGGCATAGAACATATCTTCCATACGAATAGTCAAGAAACCGTCAACACCTTTTTTAACCGCGTCAGGAAAGACCTTTTGCAAATCTTGAGCGATTACGCCGACATGAGGTGTTTTCTTTTCATCTTTTTTGAAAGTATAATTAAATACTTTCAATTGACGGATTTTGTCTAAACCTGCACTGCTTTCTTTGCCGACGTATTTCAAACGGCGATCACTCGAATATTTAGCACCATTATTTGCTTCGTACTCGCCTGGATTTATACTGGTACCAAAAGATTTAGAGATTGCCAAAGGATCCCCCCCAAGTACCATAGGATAGACATATTCATCAAACCAGCCATCAGC
>CALUVX010000164.1 GCA_944324295.1 Candidatus Gastranaerophilales bacterium | reverse complement strand
TCTTTGTGCCCCATCATACGACGAACCTGATCGGCTTGCCCCAGTGAATAGTCAGCCATAACCTGAAAGATTTGCATAATTTGTTCCTGATAAACCATTGTTCCGTATGTATCTTTCAGTATCGGCTCAAGTCTCGGGTGAGCATAAGTGATTGCCTGACGTCCGTGTTTTCTTTCCACAAAATCATCTACCATGCCCGAACCTAAAGGACCAGGTCTGAAGAGTGCAACTAAAGCTCCTAAATCTTCAAATACGTCAGGTTATAGTTTTTTTACCAAACTTGTCATGCCGGAAGATTCCAACTGGAATACTCCGACTGTTTCTCCGCGTACAAGCATGTCATAAGTCGGTTTATCATCAAGAGGAATATGATTGATATCAACATCAATTCCCTGACATCTTTTTACAAGTTTGACGGTTTTGTGTATCATTGTTAGGTTTCGTAGCCCTAAAAAGTCCATTTTGAGAAGCTTCATCTTCTCTAATATTTCTCTGTGATATTGGGTTATGATAATTCCGTCTTTTGAAGGCTGGACAGGTACAATCTGATCCAGTGGTTTATATGAAATAATTACTCCGGCAGCGTGCATACCAATTCCGCATTTTATACCTTCTACACATTTGGCGGTATCTATTACACGTTTAATTTCAGGGTCGGTATCATATAAATTTTTAAGTTCAGACCCTTCTATCATTGAACCTTCAATTGTATCTTCAATTAGTGATGCAGTTTTATTACTTTTTGCATATTCCATTCCGAACACTCTTGCAACACTTTTAAAAGCGTTGCGTGCTGCAAGGGTATTGAATGTAATAATTTGGCAGACTTTGTCTTCACCGTATTTTTTTACAACATAATCAATTACTTCTCCGCGTTTTTCAATACAAAAGTCTGTATCAATATCGGGCATACTGAAACGTTCTGGATTTAAGAACCTTTCAAACAAGAGGTGATGGCGTATCGGGTCAAGATCTGTTATATCAAGTGCATACGCGACAACGGAACCTGCAGCTGACCCTCTGCCGGGACCTACAGGAATATCATGGGTTTTCGCGTAATGTATAAAGTCCCACGTTATTAAGAAATACGCTGAAAATCCCATTTTTTCAATAATACTCAATTCGTATTGAACACGTTCTTTGAGTTCCGGAGTAATGTTTTCTTCGCCGTATTTTCTTTTCAAGCCCTGTTGTACGAGTTCCTCAAGGTAGGAATCGGTAGTGTGATTTGGAGGAACAGGGAAATCAGGCAGCGGTGCTTCCCATTTAATTGTTACATGACACTGTTCAGCTATATCTACAGTATTTTTTATGCACTCGTCAAATGTTTCGGAATCCATCCATTTGAAAGCATCGCGCATTTCAGAAACTGTTTTGACATAAAATTCGTTGTTCGGAAAATGAAAGCGATTTTCTTCATCTTTCATTGACTGAGTTTGCATGCAAAGGAGTGTATCATGCCAGTCGGCATCTTCTTTTCTCAAATAGTGAGAATCGTTTGTGATAACCATTTTTATATCAAGTTCTTTTGCAATTTTTATCAAATCCGGATTTGTTCTTTTTTGGTCTTCAAGTCCATGATCCTGAAGTTCTATATAATAATCATCCCCAAACAGATCTTTATATCGCTTTGCAACAGCTTTTGCTTCTTCGTAATCTCCTTTTAACAGATTTTGCAAAACTTCTCCGCCTAAACATGCAGAACAACATATAATTCCTTCATGATGCTCTTTAAGAAGTTCAAAATTTATCCTCGGCTTCATATAAAAACCTTTACACGCCGCATCTGAGGCAAGTTTTACAAGGTTCATGTAACCTGTATTATTTTTTGCAAGAAGTATAAGGTGGTATCTTGGATTATTATTGGGGTCGCGTTCCGTTATATCTCCGTTATGGACGTAAAACTCACAGCCGATAATAGGTTTTATTCCCGCTTCTTTTGCCTCTAAATATAAATCCAGCGCACCGTACATAACCCCGTGATCGGTTATTGCAACAGCAGGCATGTTATGTTCTTTCGCAAATTCGCAAAGATCTTTAAGCTTTATAGCACCATCAAGCAGTGAAAATTCGCTGTGAAGATGTAGAGGTACAAATTGAGTATCCTTATCCATAATTAAAATTTTAACACAGTTAATTTTTAAAAAGATTGAATGTTAAAGAATGTTTATTCATAATTTTGAAGAGTTGCATTTATTCGCTCTATCATTTCTTCTTTCAAAAATTTAGGAGAACAGATTTCACATTCAGTACCATAACGCATAAGTCGTTTTAATAAAACATTTAGGTCTTCATTTTTATTTACTATTATACGGCTTCCGTCTGCTTCTATTTTATCTAGTCTTTCCCAGTCTCTTAATTTGTAGTTTCTGGCTAGTCTGTTTTTAATTCTGTAGACAACAGTTGTAGGAATTGCTTGTGATGATGACGAAACAGGGAGTTGTTTTATTGACTTTATATTCTCAATCGGAATTTCATAAACTCTGCTTCCGTTACTGCCCAAGACTTTAAGACAAATTTTACGTTTTTGATAAATTTGTTCTATAGGAGAACATAATAGGTTCAGTTCTTCTCCTTTTTCATTGGTAAATATAATTTCAAGCTTTTGTTTATCCTGACAATATTTTTCACATCTTTTTACCTGCTCTACCATTTCTGAATGGTAGAATGAAAGGTGAAGATTTTGTGTATTATCAGCAATTTGTTCCATACTTTGTGCTGATTCATCATAACGCATTTCAAGATTTTTTATAAAAGTTTCAAAATTTGTTTTATTTTTACCGTCTGGTAAAACAGAACAGGCCTCCTTTAATAAATGAATGCTCTTTAAATCGTCCAAATCAAATTTCATTTTATATAGAGAACTGAACATGTGATATTTTTTCTTAATTTTTTTTACCTTTATGCCGAAAATTTTCATAGCATTCAGGTATTTATTAAGGGTAACATGTGTGTTTGAAGTTCCATCGTAATTACCGTCAGAAAAATGATCCAAAACTTTTTTAAATTCCACATCTCCTGCATAGAGCATTTTTATAAATTCAAACAATTTAATGCAGGAATCATTGTATTTTTCTGTTAATTTTTTAGCCACAATAATACCCCGCTTTCATATCTTTTAAAATCTGTACAAAGTCATTTTTGAAACTTTCAGGTTCCAATATTTTACATAAAGAACCGTATTCCAATAGCTTTTGGCGGGCAAGAAAATCATTTGATGTATTCATTTCTATAACAGTTTTGTTATTATTTGTTTCTAATATTTTTTCGTTTTCGCCAAGCTGAATATTATTTGGACTACACTCAAGTTCATATATAATTTTAAATTCTTTAAGAGTGTCCGGTATGGTTTTGTCTAATTTAATTTCGTTAATTTGTTTAATTCTGCTTGCCAAAAAGCTTCCGTACTGCATATATTCAAAACCAAATCCGTAAAGATAAATTTTTCCGTTTGATGTTTCTATTTTATCTGCAATTAATTCTATTTCTTTTTCTCCTGAATTTGGCGAATTATAAGTTATTACAATTTGTTCTTTTTTATCGCAGCAATCAACTAAATCTTCCAGTAATTCCAAATTAATATCTTTAAGCATCGAAATTTTTTTTATATCGGCAACAAATTCTTCATTTTTTACGTATGCTCCTATTTTTTCAAAAAAATGTTCCATTGCGATAAGTTCTTTTATATCCATATTTTTTACAATGCTTTTGTAGACTTTTATAATACTTTGAATTTGATCCGGAGTAAGTTTTAGCTCAAATGGATGAGCTGTAATAACATATCTTGAAATTTTATCGTCGCCTTTAACTCTTTTGACTTCACACCCCAAACGCTTTAGAGAATTTATATAAACTCTCATTGTATCAATAGATATTTTTTCCCTGAGATATGGATGATTATATAAATAATTGCTTATATCTTCATAAGATTTTGGGCCTTCTGTTAAAAGTGAAAAAATCAGAAGAGCTTTAAAGCCTGTAAATGACATTAAATTATATGTTACTTTTTGATTTTTTATAAACTCTTTCATTCTATTCTCCCCGTTTAAAGTTTACTATAAAATTTGGGGCATGTACAGAATATCTTTTTTATCACTGATTATAAATTGTCAATTAAAAAAATTTTTATTTTTACTTAATTTCATTAAATTTTCTTCATTAAGATTTAAGAACTTGAATTTTTCATTGATGTTATTAGGGGCATGGTCAATTGTAAATTTTATTTTATTTTTCTTTACTTGTCAAACTTTTAACTTAGATTTACATTAGAAAACGTGGAGGGGGCGCGGAACTGAATTTGAAATAAAGCTCAGAACGGCTGCCGGATAGTTAAAAATCGGAACAATGAAAAAGAGAGGTGATGGCAAAGATCCGATAGTTGGAAAAAGGTAAAGAGGAACAAAAACTTTTGGAAGTGCAGAGAACGATTAGGGATATTTTTTTTATTAATTCATTCGGGAGTTAAAAAAGATTTATGGGGATTAGGAGATAGTTGTAATTTAAAAGCTTGCGTTATTGCAGGCTTTTTTATATTATATATGCTATGTCAGATGAATTACGGACTAAACTTGTAATAGGCTTAATGTCAGGAACTTCATGCGACAGTATTGACGCTGGGTTGTGTGAGGTGCATCCTGACTTATCTGTTAAGCTGATTTCCGGCATAAATTACAAGTACCCGGAGCACATTAGAGCAAAAATTTTTCAACTTTTTTCTGGAAATGTTTCTGTTAAAGATGTTTGTCAGATGAATTTTGCTATTGGACACTGTTTTGCAGAGGCTTGCAAAGTTTTAATATCGGAACATGGAAAACCTGATTTTATTGCAAGTCATGGACAGACAATATTTCATTTTCCAATAGATGAAAAACTTGATAAAATTTCTTTGAAAAGTACGTTACAAATTGGTGAAAGTGCAGTAATTGCTGAAGAAACAGGCTGTTTAACCATTTCTAATTTCAGAGAAGCCGATATTGCTGCAGGCGGTGAGGGGGCTCCTTTGGTATGTTTTGCGGATGAAAAGTGGTTTAAACCTTTAAATAAAAATCTGCTTGTTCAAAATATAGGCGGGATTTCTAATGTAACCGTAATTTCAAAAGATTTTCCGACATTCGGTTTTGATACTGGGCTTGGGAATATTATGATTGATTATTGTACCAATAAATTTTATAAAAAGCCTTATGACAAAGACGGAAAAATTGCGGATTCTGGTAAAGTTTCTCAAAGCTGGCTTGAATGTCTTATGCAGGATGAGTATTATTTTAAAGTTCCGCCGAAAACTACGGGCAGAGAATATTTTTCAGTTGAATATATTGAAAATGCCTTGCGTTTTGGACCTAAAAATCCTGAAGATATTATTGCTACCGTAACGGCTCTAACTGCAAAGACGATAACTACGGCTTATGAGAGATTTATTTATCCGGATATTGATATTAAAGAGGTTATAATTGGAGGTGGAGGCGCATATAATCCTACTTTGATGAAATATATCAGGCATTACCTTCCAAAGCATATTGATTTAAAAACTCATGAATTTTATGGCATTTCAAATAATTTCAAAGAAGTTATGGCGTTTGCCCTTTTGGGCTATTGCACTTATTACGGTATTCCGAATAATCTTCCGTCTTGTACCGGCGCATCAAAAAGAGTTATTTTAGGAAAAATGGCTAATTGATTTTTTTGCTTGTTTTGGTATAGTTTATTAACTATTGTAAATCTTAGTTGTTTTTTTAGCAAATATGATTTTTCAGTAGTATTCTTTAAGTTGTACAATTTGTTAAAATCGAAACAGAAAAGGAGAAAAAATGATTAATAAAATTGCATTTACCGGTAGAGAAACTATGTTAACTGAAGGATTACAAAAGGCTTCACAAAAAACTCAAGAATTTATTTCTTCTTCATCAGTTTTACCGGCTTTACCAAAATCTAAGCCTGTTAAACCTGTAATTAAAGAAGCTGTATACACAAGTCCATTTGCTCCTACAGGCAGTTCTGCTGCAGCAGAATTTGCAGCAAAAGCTCCAATACCAAGCAAATTAGACTTATATATTTAAACATTTTTTAATAGCATAAGGAATGTACCTGATTGTATCGGAAGCTAATACCCCGTATGCAGTCAGGTCATTTTTTGCAAGATCGCCCGCAAGCCCATGCAGATATACACCTAAAACCGATGCATCAAAGACATTCATGTGTTGAGCAAGTAGCCCTGCTATCATTCCGGCAAGTACATCACCGCTTCCGGCTTTTGCAAGGGCACTATTTCCGGTTTTGTTATGATAAATCGTTCCATATTGTGATGCAACAATAGTTTTATGCGATTTCAATACTGTAATACAGTTGTATGTTTTACATATTTCCTGTGCAGCATCTTCGGGTGATTGTAGTACTTTATCAAGAGTTGTATGCAAAAGTCTTGAAGCTTCTTTAGGGTGCGGGGTTAGGACTACATTTTCCGGCAAGTTTATTTTGTTTGCGGATAAGATATTAAGCC
Organism: Candidatus Gastranaerophilales bacterium; assembly: GCA_944324295.1. Classification (GTDB taxonomy): domain Bacteria; phylum Cyanobacteriota; class Vampirovibrionia; order Gastranaerophilales; family Gastranaerophilaceae; genus Stercorousia. The sequence continues at coordinate 16,091 of CALUVX010000164.1, read as the reverse complement.
CGTCAGCATCAATTACAGTTGGTAAATGAAGGGCATTTGAAATTGTTTGTTTAAAAATTTGTACTGCATCTGATGTTGTTGAAAGTCCGCATCCTATAAGTAAAACAGTAGATGTTTTAAGAATTTCCAAAATTTTATCAACAGGTGCCAGAACAATTTCCGGGTAATGTGATGCAGCGGCTTTTAGTGCATTTTTGTGGCTTGCAAGTTCAACATAGCCTGCTCCTATTTTTAATGCGGCTATTGATGATAAACAGGCCGCACCTGTCATATATTCGGAGCCTGATACATTAAGAATTTTCCCGAATGTGCCTTTGTTTGAATTTTCTTCTCTAAAAGGAAGTTTTGGTATATTAAAGTCCATTTTGTCTTATAGCCTCATAAGCAACTATTGCCACGGAATTAGATAAATTCAGACTTCTTTGGCCTTCTTTCATTGGAATAGTCAATGCATTTTTATCTTTTACATAAATGTCTGGCAGCCCTCTTGTTTCTGGGCCAAATACAATGAAATCTCCGTCTTGAAATTTTACATCCGTATATAATCTTTTTGTTTTAGTTGTCAGATAATAAAAATTAGCACATTTATTTTTCTCAAGCAATTCATCCATTGTATCAATTTTGTGTAAATCAACACTGTCCCAATAGTCTAACCCTGCACGCTTAGTATATTTGCTTGAGAGTGAAAAACCGAGCTTCCCGACAAGATAAAGTGATGCTCCGGTACAGGCACAAAGTCTTGCGATATTCCCTGTATTTTGAGGAATTTCCGGCTCATATAAAACTATATTAAGCTTTGCCATTTTATTAACCCTTATTGAATAATTTTGGACTTTCAACAATAACAGGAATTGCTCTTACTACACAAAAGATAATAGCAGCCCAGGCAAATATCATTGTTATAATATGTAGAGCAGGTGTTCCATCCCAAAGTTCCATCCCAGGTGTATTAACCGCGATTAAAAGCAAAAATGCGAGAACTTTAGCAACAGCATAACTTATTCTCATAAAGCGTGAAGCACAAATAAATTTTCCCCATGAAGTTGACTGCATTGATTTATCTCCGAATGCTGTCATTCCCTGAGATAGAGCAACACTTCTTATGCCGTCGGTTGTAAACGCTCTGGCAACACATACAAGCGGAAATAAAATATTAATCCAGCCCAAAACGGCAAAAGCAGTCCAATATGAAACTTCAACAATTCTATCACCTAAAATATCAAGAACAGAACCCCATTCTGATGATTGATTAAGTTTTCTTGCAAGATAACCATCTAAACCATCCATAGAAAATGCAATTATTGTAAGTATAAATGCAATTAAATATGCCCAAGTAGTTTTTACATAAAGCAGTGCAATAGCTGCGTACGCAACAAACACACGGGATACTGATACTATATTTGCAAGATTATTTTTTATATTCATTGATGTCTCTCCGATGATTATAAGATTGTGAAGCTTCTGATATTTTTAATTTATCTGTTATTTTTTAGTTCTTGAGAGTGCAAAATTAACTTCATCAAGTTTTTTTACTCTATCACCGAGCATGATTTTTTCGGCTTCTTCAAGAATTTGTGTAACCATACAGCCGTTATCTCCGTCCGAACGGGCTTTTTTACCTGTTGCACAGCAGCTTATAAAATGTTGGCACTCAAGTTTTAGAGGTTCAATTTCAAGATAATCAAGTTTGATATTTTGTGAGCTGTCTTTTACAAAATTATCATAAATAACAAGCTTATTTTCTGGAACAGTATCATCTAATATTGCTGTTGCTTTTGTTCCTCTTACAAGAAGCTGAACATGTTTTCTCGGAGTAATCCAGCTTTCGGAAATATGTCCTATAACTCCATCGTCAAACTGAATACCAATATGTGTTATATCCATAATATCGTTTTGTTCAGATGAACATCCGAGAGCAGAAAGTACATGAACAGGAGCTTTACCTGTTACATAACTTATTAATGATACATCATGAGGAGCTAAATCCCACATTACACTTCTGTCATTTTTAAAGAAATTAACATTTAATCTGTCGCTCTGGGCATAAATGATTTTCCCTAATGCTCCTTCTTCAATAAGCATTTTTAAACGGTTTACAGCAGGATGATAAAGTAATAAATGTCCTACCATCAGAACAAGCCCTTTTTCATGGGCTAGTTGTGTTAAATCTCTTGCTTCTGCAGCTACAGTTGAAATAGGCTTTTCAACATAAACATTTTTACCAGCTTCAAGCATGGCTTTAACCATTTTATAATGTGTATGGCTTGGTGTTACAACGCATACACCTGTTATAGCATCATTATTTATAATGTCATGAAAATCTTTTGTAACCTTAACTCCGGGGTATTGTTCAGTAACCTTTTTAAGATTTTCTTCATCAATATCACATACAGTATCAAGTACGTTCAGGTTATAAAAATTGCGGACTATATTTCTTCCCCATACACCGCAGCCTATTACTGCAACTCTTTGTTCACTCATGTTTAATTCCCTAATTTTATTTATATGTTTGACTGAGGCGGAGGCCTCTCATTTATATAATACTACTCAAAGATTTTTTTGCAAATGTGTTACATATTATTGTTTGCATTTTGCTGCTGTTGAAGTGCGGCAAGCCTTAATTGGTGCATTTCTTCACATTTGTTGTAGAAAAGTTCCCTGTCAGCTTCCGGAAAATAAACAGAAAGTTTATCAAGAAGTCCTTTGGGAAATTCCGAGTATTTAGCCATTCTATCTAAAATATCGTCATTCAGCGGGTATATTGACCTGAAATTTTTATAATAGATTGCTTTAACTTCTTCCTCAGAACGGTTTGTATCTTCCATTGGTTTAGTTCCGAGTTTGTATGTTACATAATTTGTATCAAAATACGCGGGAGTGTATCTTTTCATTATTATGCGCATAATGAAATCAAAGTCCGACATTGTTTTAAACTTCAAATCAAAATAGTTTTCTTTTTCAATCATTGATTTTTTGAAAAACATTGCCTGTCTTGCACATGGCATAGCCTGAAAGGCGTTATACATTGACGGGGCAAACAAAAATACAAACCCTTCCGGATGTCTGCAATATGCCGGAGCAAATGTAAAATCCGCATTATTTGCTTCCATAAGATTAACAATGTCATATATTGATGTTATATCGTGGATAAAATCATCACAGCTCAGAAATGTTACGTATTTTCCTTTTGCACGCATAACTCCTTTATTGTATGCATCAAATTTCCCGGTATCACGCTCTGAGTAAAAGTTAAAAAATCCGAGATTTTTATAATTTTTAAGCATTTCAATAGTTCCGTCATTTGAAGCTTTGTCAATGACAAGGTGTTCAATGTACGGGTATGTTTGCAGTTCAAGCAGTGATATTAAAAGATTAAAATTATCAGCCAGATTGTTTTCAAGTAAATTATACGTGGGTGTAATTATAGTAACGTAAGGTTCCATATTTTGTCCTTTTTTTATAATACTTAATCTTATAATAGCATAACACTAATGATTTTACGAATTGTTACGAGATGTAAATTATATATAAAAATTACAACAAAAACATTTTAAAATGAGTTTAAATATAAGTAATAGTGTTTATTAAGAGTAGTATAGGAGGTTATTATGACTCAGTATACTTCAGTTTCGCCTGCGGAAACGGGTATTATGACCGGAGTTATATCTGCCGGTATAGGTTATACTCTTGCTCCGAGAAAGTATAATCTTGAACAAATTTTGACCCAAAAGCCTGATGTGTTTGAAAAATCGTTTCCAAAAGAGGTTATGCAAAATGCGGGAAAAGAACAGAAAAAAGCGCATAATATTATTTTGGAGGGAAGGAAAATCCTGAAAGATGCTGCGAAAAACAATAAAACTGACGCAAAACTGGCGGAACTTTTAAATACTCCAAAATATTCAAAAGCATACAGAGCCGTTAAAGATTTCTTACCGAAAGCACGGGTGCAAACTGCCATAGTTTTTGGTGTAATTGGAGCTTTGGCAGGTATTTTCGGCCGTATTATATTTGAAGATAAATCAGAGGTTTAATAGCTTGTATAAATATCTCTGATTATATATTCCTCAAGTGATTTTTTATCATTCGATTTTGTTTTTGAATCGTGTATCATAACGGCAAATGCATATTTTTTGCCGTTTCTTGAGGTAATATAGCCAGCAATGGCGCTGACATCGGACAATGTTCCTGTTTTAGCTTTTAAGTTATCTTTGAAATACAGCATTCTGTTTTTCAACGTTCCTTCACCGGCTGTAGGTAAATTTTCGTCAAGAAATTCCATCACTTCTTTTTGTGCAAGAAAATTACTCATAAAATCCGCTGTCATTATATTGTTTTTTGAAACACCGCTTCCGTCAACAATTTTTATGTCATCATAATTTAGACCAAGTTTGTCAAAATATGCATAAAGCATTTTTTGAGAATTTCCTAGAGAACCGGTATTCCCGACGAATTTTGCGCCTGCAAGTTTAAATACTGTTTCTGCAATAAAATTATTGCTGTTTGTGAGGATTTCTTTTATGGCTTTATCTATCGGATGTGTAACTTCTGATGCAAGATAAATGTTCGCAGACGGAGTTTTTTTCTGCTGGAAGCTTCCATAATAATCCATTTTAGCAGAACGTATTGCATCTTCAAGTCTTAAAATAAAGTATCTTTTAGGGTGATTGACCGGTATATATTTAGTAAACTGTTTTTGTACGGTTCCTTCTACCTTAAGCATATCAGGAGCTATACTGTTATTCCTGCTTATTTTTATATTGTTTTCACTGCCCGTAACTGCAAGATTCATAAATGTTGTTGGGTAAAATTTTGAAGTATAAATAGACGCTGGAGCACCTTGAGATGTCGGGGCTATAACTATTCCCAATTTATTGCCGTCTATGTTGTATGAGCTGAATTTTGGCATAAGAGGGTTTAAATCATCATCCCATTGCCAGCCTTCGCCCCATTCTGTACTGTCAAAAATATAATCGTCAATATAAATAATTTTAGGAGTAATTATTTTTTTTTCTTTAACGGCTTTTTCAAACAAGCTGTTTAATCCTGCAGAGGTTAAAAGCGGATCTGCTCCGAGTTTCAGATAAATTTCATTATTTGTAGTTTTATATAATTTTGTAGAAAATTCGTAATCTTGTCCGAGTTTATCAACGGAAGCTGTAAGGGTTATTAGTTTTAGTGTAGAAGCCGGCATGACAGGCTTTTCGCCGTGTAATTCATAAACTGTTTTTCCTGTTTCGATATCTCTTACGGAAACCGAAACTCCGCTTTTATTAATATCTGATTGTGCAATAGTTCTGTCTATTGCATCGGCAAATCCTCTGGTTTGCGTTCCTAATATTACTATTGAACTCAATAAAAAAGCTAAGAGTTTTTTCATAAGACTTCTACCTCGTAAGATTTTTTTATATCACTCATACATGTACATTTATTTCTGAACTCATACATTGGAGAAAAATCCAAACAGGCACTGAAGGCGCCTTCTTTCTGGTCTTTAATTTCCGAAATTGTTTCTCCCTTGTAATCTATAATTCTGGAATGTCCAATATTCCATTCCCCGTTTTCTATATAGCCGGATTGTGTGAGGGCTACCATATATGTCTGGTTTTCAACGGCTCTGCATCGTGTCATACATTCCCACGGAATCGGTTTGTTTAATCCCCATGCTGCACAGTTTATGAAAAGGTCTGCACCTGCTTTTCTGTACGCTCTGTAAATTTCAGGGAATCTTATATCATAGCATATTGTAAGCCCTGTTTTTACCCCGTCAATATCTACCATAACTGGATGACTACCTGTTTCTACGAATTTCCCTTCATCACTTCCATAGTACGAAAATAAATGATTTTTAGAGTATAAAGCGACAAGTTCTCCTCTTCTGTTTAAAACAGGGCAGGTATTGTAATAATGTTCTCCGTCCTTCAGGATAAAACTTCCGCCTATAATCCAGGAATTATATTCCTTTGCGATGTTTGAAAGAAGTTTTATTGTTTCACTGTTTTGAATTTCTTCAGCACTTTCTCTGAAATGTCTGGGAGACCAGCCGACCGTCCATACTTCAGGCAGTATAATAATATCAACTCCTTGGTTTACATCTCTTTTTATGAGTTGTGATACTTTTTCAAAATTTGTTTTTTTATCCCCAACCTTAGAACACATCTGAATTGCAGATATGTTTAAATTTTTTTCTTGTCCCATAATTTTTGTTTTTTAGCCTCGTTATATATTTCCGGTGCTTTTTCTTCCAGCTCAAGAAGCTGTTTTTTGATATTTTCTCTGGCTTCTGCTAGTTCTTCATTTGTTGCATCTGCTTTAACGTAAATGGGTTCTCCATATAAATTTAAAATTTTACATTTCCCAAACGGAGTTTTCATCTTGTCCCAGGAGGGCAGACTTATAAAAGTTTTTTGCGGTGAATACCAATGAGATGGTATTATCGGAGCGCCTGACATCTGAGCAAGTTTTACTGCTCCATTTTTTACTTTGTGCAGAGGTCCATGCGGACCGTCTACCATAATGGCAACACTCTCGTTGTTTTTTAGTCTTGCAAGCATTTGCATTGTGGATTCTACAGAACCCTTTTTCCCTGATGAGCCTCTGACTACTTTGAAGCCCCAGTTTTCACTTACATCAGCGACTATTTGGCCGTCAATTGAGTTGCTGATTAGTATACTTAAATTATTCCGATCCTTTATGCCATGAACCATAAATTGGTTTGCATGCCACATTGCAAATATGCAAGGCGGTTTTTGCGGATGATTATAGTTTTCTATATGAGTAAATTTTTCCTGCAGTCGTAAAATTTTATAAGCAGTATTTGTCAATATTTTAATATTGCTGTCATTGATTAATCTTACCATGCTCTGATTATATCATAAAACAGGTTGAAATATGTATATAATTTTGTTATAATTTAAAAAGGAATTATAAAGGAGGAATTTATGACAAATTATGATTTATTAGAAGTTCGGGTGGGGGGCGTTCCCGGCTAGCAGAGGGTAATAAGGCAGGATGCCAAGTTGTTTACTGTAATGTCATTGCGCATTTATTGCGCAATCTAAAATTTTATATTAATAGATCGTGCAACAGGTGCGCGATGACAGAATTCTTTAGTGTCATTCTGAACGACGGATTGACCTCCGTGTTTCGGGATCTCAAAATCAGAAGTTCGGCTGTCAGGAAGGCAGGATGTCAGTCTGTTATCAGTGAGCAAAGCTCACCAAAAATTTATTCCCTCTCTTGGGAGAGGGTGTCTGAAGGACAGGAGAGGGTAAATACAATGCTACCCACCCTTAGTCCTTCCCTAATCAGGGATGGAAGTAACCTCGTTTCACTCTTCACCTTTCACACTTCACTAAAATCAAAACTTGCCTTTACACTCGTAGAAGGTGCTACACACGTAGCCCTGTTGAACAATCAACGTAAATTTTTAATAAATAATTCACCGGATTCTGCCGATCCGTCTGTATATGTATCAATCGATGAAAACGGTTATAATAAGCGTCCAAGCAGGCTCGGACAAGATTTATTTATGTTTCAGCTGGACGATGAAGGGAAACTTCTGCCAATGGGTGCAAAAGGAACAGCTTTTTATGATGAAAATGATGCATATTGCTCTAAATCTTCTAATAATTCATTGAATGGTGCCGGCTGTACCTATAAGGCTTTGTCTGACCCGACATTTTGGAAAACTTTGCCTTAACAAATTGTTTTTGGTTTGGTCTAACTTGCACAAATTCTTTTTTGAGGTATTATTATTCCATAAGTATTAAGTAAATAAAAGGATGAAAAGATGAAAGTAACTTTGGAAAAAGAAAAAGAAAATGTTGTTAAATTAGATATTACTATTCCTGCAAAAGATGCAGCCGATGCTTATAATAAAGCTGTTCATAAAATTTCTCAATATGTAAATATTGATGGTTTTAGAAAAGGAAAGGCTCCTCGTGCAGTTGTTGAAAGACATGTCGGAACAGAAAGAATTAAGCAGGAGGCTATCGAAAATTTGATGCCTAAGGCAATTAATCAGGCTGTTGTTGATAATAATTTGGACTTAATTGCCCAGCCGTATATCACAAGCTACAATTTTAATATTGGAGAAGATTTGACGGTTACTGCAAAAGCAGAATTGAGACCGGATGTAACTTTGGGACAATATAAGGGCTTGACTATTGAAGTAAAAGATTCTCCAATTGAAGAAGATGCTATGCAAAAATCGATTGATAACCTTTTAAATCAGGACAGCGAACAGGTTACCGTGATTGACAGACCGACAAAAGAAACAGACATTGCCGTAATAGATTTTGAAGGTACTGCTAACGGTGAGAAAATTCAGGGCGGCGATGCAAAAAATTATCCGCTTGATTTAGGACATTCAAACTTCATTCCGGGTTTTGCAGAACAGATTGTAGGTAAAAATCTTAATGATGAATTTGATATCAAGGTAACTTTCCCTGAAGATTACCACGACGAAAAATTGAAGGGACAACCTGCAACTTTTAAAATTAAGATTAACGAAATTAAAGAAAGAAAAGTTCCTGAACTTGATGATGAATTTGCTCAAAAGGTCGGACCATTTAAAACGGTTGATGAGTTGAAAGCTGATATTCAAAAATATTTGGAATCCCAGCGTGAAAGAACAAACAAAATGAATTCTGAAAATGAAGTTTTCAAAACAGTTGTTGATGCTGCAAAAGTTGATATTCCTCAATCAATGATTGATAGAGAGGCTAATTCATTAAGAGAAGAATATAAACAAAGACTTGCAGCTCAGGGTATTAACTGGGATGCTCTTGTTAAATCACAAGGTGAAGATCAGTTATTGAAAAATCTGAACGAAGATGCTCTTATAAGAATTAAAAATTCTCTTGTAATTGATAAAATTGCAAAAGAAGAAAATATAAAACTTGAGCAAAAAGATTTAGAGAAAAAATTTGCTCAATTGAGTGCTGCTTATGGTTTGAAACCGCAGGATTTAATTAAGCAGTTAGGTCAAAATGCCCAGGTACTGGCATCAATTTCTCAACAGGCTTTGAATGACAAAGTGAGAGATTTCTTGATGGAAAATAACAAAGTTGAAATCAAATAATAAATTTGTAAAATTAATATATGTGCCGTATTTACAACGGCACATTTTTGATTAATATTTAAAAAGTTGTATAATTAAAATAGAGAGAAAGGGAATTAATAATGAGTTTTGTACCTGTAGTAATAGAACAGTCCAGCAGAGGTGAACGTTCCTTCGATATCTTTTCAAGATTATTGAGAGAAAGAATTATTTTCTTGGGAACTCCTATTGATGACATGGTTGCAAATTTAATTGTTGCACAATTGTTATTGTTAGACAGTGAAAATCCTGAAAAAGATATTATGTTGTATATTAACAGCCCCGGCGGATCTGTAACTGCGGGTTTTGCAATTTATGATACAATGCAGCATATAAGAGCTGATGTTTCTACTATTTGCTTAGGACAGGCTGCTTCTATGGGTGCTTTCCTTTTATCATCAGGTACTAAAGGTAAGCGTATGGCTCTACCGCATTCAAGAGTTCTGATTCACCAGCCTTTGGGTGGTGCTCAGGGACAGACTACTGATATTGAAATTCAGGCCGCAGAAATTATAAGAATTAAAAAGTCATTGAACGAAATTCTTGCTTCAAATACTGGGCAGTCAATCAAAAAAATCGAAAAGGATACTGATCGTGATTATATTATGACTCCTGCGGAAGCACTTGAATACGGAATGATTGATAAAGTTATTTCAAGAGATGCAATTAAGTAACATGAAAGGATATGCTTGCATATTATAAATGAGGTTGCAGATATTAAAATAAAAAGTTAATTTAAAACGCCTCAAATGTAATTGTAAGCTATGGTATAAAAAATGGCAAAACATGATGACAGCAGATTAAAATGTTCATTTTGCGGAAAATCACAAGATCAGGTAAAAAAATTGATTGCCGGTCCTGAGGTTTATATTTGCGATGAATGTGTAGAACTCTGTAACCAAATTCTGGATGAAGAATTCTTTGAAAATAAGGATAAGGAAAACGGTGCAGAAGATTCTAAGGCCGAAGAAAAACCTATTCCGAAACCTCATGAAATCAAGGCATATCTTGATGAATATATTGTAGGTCAGGATGATGCTAAGAAAGTTTTGTCTGTGGCTGTTTACAATCACTATAAACGTTTGAAACATAACAAAGAAGCTGATTTGAAGGATAATGTTGAAATTCAAAAATCAAACATTCTTCTTGTCGGTCCGACAGGTTCCGGTAAAACTTTGCTTGCGCAAACGTTGGCAAAAATGTTAGATGTGCCTTTTGCGGTTGCAGATGCGACTACTTTAACCGAAGCCGGTTATGTCGGTGATGATGTTGAAAATATTCTGCTCAGGCTTTATCAAAATGCTGATTTTGATTCTGCAAAGGCTGAACGTGGAATTATCTATATTGATGAAATTGATAAAATTTCAAGAAAATCAGAAAATACATCTATAACCCGTGATGTTTCAGGAGAAGGTGTTCAGCAAGCTTTATTAAAAATGATTGAGGGAACTGTTGCCCATGTTCCTCCTCAAGGCGGCAGAAAGCATCCGCATCAAGAATTTATTGAAATTGACACAAGCAATATTTTATTTATTGTTGGTGGTGCGTTTGTTGGTTTGGAAAAAATTGTTGAACGCAGAGCAGGTGAAGGTATTTCTGTCGGTTTTGGTGCTAAGGCTCCTATGACTCAGGCGGAAAAAGATGCAGCTGCTGTAAAAATGCTTAAGAAGCTGCAACCGGAAGATTTGTTAAAATTCGGTTTAATACCTGAATTTATAGGTCGTGTACCTATTTATGCGGTCCTTGATGAGTTGAATGAAAAAACATTAAAAATGATTTTGACTGAACCTAAAAATGCTGTATTAAAACAGTATAAATGTTTATTGGAAATGGATGGCGTTGATTTGGAATTTGAGCCGGAGGCAATAGATTTGATTGCTCAGGAAGCCATTAAGCGTAAAACAGGTGCAAGAGCATTGCGTTCAATTGTTGAAGAAATAATGCTTGATGTAATGTATGATGTTCCGACAAAACAAGATATGAAAAAATTTGTTGTTACAGCAGATATGGTAAGAAACAGAAAAAATGCTGAAGTTGTTCCTTTACCAACATCAAAGCAGGATAAAGAGATTACGGCTTAGGATTTTCAAAAGGCGATTTTTATATCGCCTTTTTTAGTGAAAAATAGCTTAACATATTTGTAAAATATATATATTTATGAAAAAATATATTTATGGGGAATAGTAAAACACTTATTTTAATAGATGGACATGCTCTTGCTTTCAGACAGTATTATGCTCTTGAAAGAAGCAATATGCGGACTTCTGACGGCACACCTACTTGGGCTGTATACGGTTTTTTTAAGGCTATATTTGATTTATTAAAAAATAATGATTTAAATGCGGATGCAATAGCGGTTGCTTTTGATGTGAGCCATCATACATTCAGAACAGAAACTTACTCTGCCTACAAGTGTAACCGTGAAGCAATGCCTGATAATATGCAAATTCAAATGAATTTAATTTATGACGGGTTGAAGGCTTTTAATATTCCTGTTTATACAAAACAAGGGTTTGAAGCTGACGATGTTATAGGGACTATTTCAAAAAAAGCATGTGAACTGGGGCATAAAGTTTTAATTCTTACAGGTGATCAAGATGCTTTTCAGCTTGTTGATAAAGATGGCTGTGTAAAAGTTATTTTGCCTTCAAAGGGTGAGCTTGTTGAATATAATTGGGATAAAATCTTTGAAAAGCTTGGTGTATACCCTAATCAAGTTATTGATTATAAAGGATTACGGGGTGATGTTTCCGATTGCATTCCGGGTGTAAAAGGTATTGGTGAAAAAACAGCCCAAAAACTTCTTGCCAAATATGGTTCTTTAGATGCTGTTCTTGCTGATTGTGAGAATATTCCCGAAAGGTCGGTTCGTGAAAAAATTTGTGACGGTAAAGAACAGGCTAAAATGAGTCAATATCTTGCAACTATTGTCAGGGATGTTGATATTGATTTTGATATTGATAAGGCAAAAGTGGATTTGCCGGAAGTTTCTGTGGTAACTGATTTTCTCAAAAAGATGCAGTTTTATACATTTATCAAAAATATAAATGAAATCATGTATTCTTTTGATAAAATTGAGCGTTCTGCGCCTGCTCAGACCGCAGCTAACCCTGATGGAAGTATGCAGTTAGGTTTTTTTGCTGATGCTGTTAATGAAGAAATTAATAAAGATAGTGATTTTAAATTTGAGAAAGCACTTATAACAGACTCAACTGATTTGTCTCAAATGGTTAAAGAATTGCAATCTCATTCATTGATTGCTTTTAATATTTATGCAGATGTATTAAGTGCGGTAAATTCGAAAGTTACAGGATTTTCATTTGCTTACAACAGTGATATGTCATCGGAAGACAAGCATGTAAAAGTTTCTGATAAAAATTCTGTTACCCGGACATTTTATGTTCCTGTAAATCATTCTAATATCGAAAATCAGCTTCGTTTGGATGATGTGATAGAACAAATAAAGTCTGTTTTTGAGGATGAAAGTATTAAAAAGATTACGCATGATGCAAAAACATCGTTTAATGTATTAAGAAATCTTGATGTAAATGCAAAGGGGGTAATTTTTGATACTGTTCTTGCCAGTTATGTGAAAGACCCGCAGAGAAATCATGAACTTGATATTCAGGCAATGGAACATCTTAATCATGCAGTCGTACAGTTTGCACCGTTTGAAAAGAATAAGAAAAAGCAGCTTCATTTTGCGGATGCCCCGTTGGAAAGTGTGTTGAATTACGCAGCAGATGAATGTGTATGCATAATTGAACTTACGCGTTTTTGGATAAAAAATTTGGATGAAAAAGAGCTTGAGCTTACATATAATGTTGAAGTGCCTTTGACTTTTGTTCTTGCTGACATGGAATATACCGGAGTTACGGTTGATGAGCGTTATTTATATCAATTAACTGTTTTTATGAATAATCAGTTGTCAACTATTGAAGGGAAAATTTTTGATCTTGCCGGGATGCCATTTAATATAAACTCTCCTCGTCAGGTAGGAGAAGTTTTATTTGAAAAACTGGGGTTGAAAGCGAAGAAAAAGAAAGGGAAAACAAATTATTCTACAAACGCGGCGGTGTTAGAAGAATTGGCAGAGGATTATGAGATTGCACAATTAATTTTGGATTATAGAAAATTTGCCAAATTAAAGTCAACATATACTGAAGCTCTCCCTGCCTTGATTGACAGAAAAGACGGAAGAATTCATACTACTTACAATCAAACGGTTACGGCGACCGGAAGATTATCTTCTTCAAATCCTAATTTACAAAATATTCCGGTAAGAACTGAAGAAGGGAACAAAATTCGTAACGCATTTGTACCCGGAAACAGAGAAAAAGGACTTATATTATCTGCGGATTACTCTCAGATAGAGCTTCGTCTGCTTGCTCATATCAGTCAGGATAAACATCTTTTGGAGGCGTTTAACAGCGGGGTTGATGTTCATACTCTTACTGCTTCTAAAGTTTTTGACGTTCCTGTTGAAGCGGTTACAAAGGATATGCGTTATAAATCAAAGGCTGTTAATTTTGGTATTATATACGGACAAAGTAAATACGGGCTTGCAAAGGCTCTTGGTATTTCTAACGCTGAAGCGGAGACTTTTATAAACAAATATTTTGCTACTTATCCGCGAGTTAAGGCTTATATGGAAGGTACGGTTAAATTTGCCGAAGAACAAGGATATGTTGAAACAATTTTTGGCAGAAAAAGGTATCTTTCAACAGAGCTTTCCAGCTCAAACGGAATGATAAGAGAGTTTGCCAAAAGAGCGGCCATAAATCAGCCAATGCAAGGTACTGCTGCTGATTTGATGAAAATTGCAATGATTGATTTTTCAAAAAAATTAAAAGAGAATAATTTAAAATCAAAAATGATTATGCAGGTTCATGATGAACTTGTTATTGAGGTTGAAAAATCAGAGCTTGATGTAGTTACTAAACTTGTTAAGGAGGCAATGGAGCTTAATCAGCCGTTATCTGTGCCTCTTGTTGTTGATGTTAATGTAGGTGAATCATGGAAAGAACAGTAAAATTTTTTGTTGCTTTTTTATTTCTTTTATTACTTGTTCAGGCACCTGTCAAAGCAGAAGATGATGGGATGCTCTTAAGTACGCTTATTACACCTCAGAATGTTAATTTTAATATTTGTACAAGAACTTATACGCTTACACCTGAAAAATTGTTTTACATGGCTATAGCAAGTGCTAATGCTAACAGATTTACGGTTGAAGAAATTCAGTCGAAAACGGGATATATTCTGTTCAATGCTGTAAATAAGCAATATCTGGCAAGTGTTGTTAAGGTTGATGATACGCATTCTATGCTTAAGATTACTCCTACAAACAATAATTACTTTTTCCCTCCGGGAGTTGTTTTAAACTTTTTCCGCTACATTGATTTATATGGCGCAACACCGGTAGTAAAATTGCCCAAAGTTTAAGAATTTAGGGTGTCAAAGGCTGTATCAACTATTGCTTTTATATCAGTGTCAGCATCTGCGTTTTTATCAGTAGAAAGCCAGACTAGATATTCAATATTTCCTGAGGGGCCTTTTATAGATGAGAAAGTAAGCCCTTTAATTGTATAATTTAAGTTCTTTGCAAAATTGGTTACATTTTCAATAACTTCGGCATGAACTTTTTTGTCTTTAACAACCCCGCCTTTTTCAACTTTTTCTTTCCCTGCTTCAAATTGAGGCTTTATAAGACAAATCATTTCATGAAACTCCGGGGATAAAAGCTTTTTTAAATTTTCGAGAACTTTAGTCAGAGAAATAAATGACAAATCACTTACAAGTAAATCGGCTACAGGTTCATTTTCCGAATAAATATCTTCGAAAGAACAAATTTTCAGATTTGTTTTTTCAATCGTTTTAACCCTTTTATCAGAACGAATTTTCCAATCGAGCTGTCCGTATCCGACATCAGCGGCGTATACGAATTTTGCACCGTTTTGTAAAAGACAATCTGTAAATCCGCCTGTCGAAGCACCTGCATCAAAGCAAATTCTACCCTCAACTTTTACAGGAAATGTATCGAGAGCTTTTTTTAGTTTAAAACCTCCTCTTGATACAAATGGCATAGATTTAACTTCAATATCATATTCTTTTGCCGGATTAATCTGAAATCCTGCTTTTGTAATGTATTCATCGTTAATTTTAACATGACCTGCGAGAATTGCCGCCGCTGCCTTGCTTTTTGAATCAAAGTAACCTAAATCAGTTAGATATTTGTCCAATCTTTCTTTCATATTTTCAGGTTATCAGAGAATATTTATAAAATCAAATCAAAATATTTTAAATTCTAATCGGATAATCATCGCTGATTTTCCAGCCGTCATGTTGAATTAGTCCGACGCATTTATAATGTATTGTTTTGCAATCTTCTAACAGTTCATCACGTGTAAGATTTATGATGTTTCCCGTGTCGTCAAGTTTCGTAATTATCGGTTTACCAATCTCGTTAAAATGAAATTTTTCTTTACCATCTGGAAGTAACCATGGTAATGTACTATCATCTATATTCCTGCAGGTTTCATAGTACACGCAAAATGTTAAATATAAATTACTTCTCCAGGTGTCGGTGTTGCTGGATTTTCTATAGTGAAAGCCCGAACCGTTGGACAATGCAAATGCAACACCTTTTGGTGTTTTGTGTGTTTCCATTGTTTTAATATATTTGGCTAAATATCTGTTATATGATTCAAGCATTGCATCTGGATTATCTGCAGCAAAACCCTCCCACATTGTAGTTTCTCCATTTTCTATTTCTGCCATTCTGATTGCCTGCTGCCATATCGAAGCAAATTGTTCAAGTCTTGTTGCAATAACACGTTTTTTGTAATTACTGATAAGAGATGGCAGGGTTAGTGCCGCAACCACCCCAATAATTCCGAGTGTTATCAAAACTTCTGCGAGAGTAAATGCTTTTTCTCCGTTTAACATATTTTTATCTAACTCCTTAAATTTAAACATGTATACCTATTATTAC
>CALUVX010000163.1 GCA_944324295.1 Candidatus Gastranaerophilales bacterium | reverse complement strand
TTTTCCATCCAAGTGCATCAAAATTTGCATAATCCGGATTTATTGTTCCTAAATCCCTGAATTCTATTTTAACGGCTCTCCCTGAGAGGTTATTTCCTAAAATTGCGTTTCTTGAAAATTCTCCGTTAGTCCCCTTCAGCATATCAAGAGCTACATAGAATATTTCATCTTTTCCCACTGATTTGTAAATAGGTTTGATTTCTTTTATATACTGGCTTGTATATTTGGCGGGGTAAGTTTTGGGCATTTCAATAAGTTCTTCGCTTTTTTTAGCGGAAAAAGCAGGAAGTTGAAATGATAAAACTATTGTTGTAATAAATAAAATTTTTCTTAATTGTTTACTATCCACTAATCTTCTCCTATAATTCCATTTTTAAAACTACAATTGTAGCAGATACTTAACATTATAATTATATTAATCGGGAGGTCAAATTTATTTTGATTTTCTGTTAAGTGATGCAAGTTCTTTGTACATGATTTGATATTCAAGGTTTTGTGATATGCTTTCTGCTTCTTTAATGTATTCAAGAGCTGTTTTGTAGTCTTCTTTTCCTTTATAAATATTGCTCATTGCTGCATAATATTCTGCATTATTTACATCATACATGATTGCGCGTTTCATACATTCAATTGCCTCGTCATAGTCTTTTTCATTAAATCTTACAAGACCCAGATAATAGTATCCCGGGGCATAATTCATATCAAGAGAAATTGCGTCTTGGGCAAACAGCTTTGCTTTTTCGTAATCCTGCATTCTAAATGCGGCTTTTGCACCTGTTTCGTAGGCAGAGATATAATTTTCATTTTCCGCCAGAATTTTTTCAACAGTCTCAAGAGCTTTATCATATTTTTTTTCTGCAATATAGATTTCTGCGAGTTTACATTTGTAATTTAGACTTTGCGGATTTTGTGCGATAACTTTTAAGATTGCATTTTCAGCTTTTTCAAAGAGGGAAAGTTCGGTGTAAACTTTTGAGAGTGCAACAAGAGTAAAATTATCCTCGCCTGAAATTTTTAGGTTTGATTCAAGTTCGGCCTGAGCTCCGAGAAAATCTTTTTTCTCTAATTTTAAAAGAGCATTCACTACATGCGCAAGGCTATATTCAGGGTTATGTTCAAGTATGTAATCAATTTCTCTCTGAGCTTTTTCAAAGTCTTTTTGTTCATAATATAAATAAGCCAGTGAATATCTGTAGCCGGAAATGTCCGGAGCCATTCTTATTGCCTGAAGATAGCTTTGAACAGATTCCTTAAACCAGCCGTTATAAAAATAAGCATTGCCGAGGTTATATAAATAACGGTGATTTGTTTTGTCAATTGAGGATGCTTTTGAAAAATATTTGATAGCATCTATAAATTTCATTTCCTCAAGAGCGAAAAGACCAAGATAGTTTAATACTTCAGGGTTTTCCGTATTTTGGGAGAATGTATTGAAAATATTTTTTGCTTTTTCAAATTCGTTTTCTTCAAAGTAGATTTTCCCGAGCAGAACTAGTGCATCTTCATTTCGCGGATTAATTTTCAGAGTTGCTTCAAGTTTGGATTTTGCCATATCTGATTTGCCGTTATCGTAGTATGCTTTTGCCAGATGAAAAGTAACATTATCATTAGTGTTATTTTGTTCTGTGAGGCTGTTTATTTTTCTCAAATCACAAACCGATGAGAAAACATCAATAAGGTTTATGAGATTTTCGGCGTTGTTTTGAATAGTATAAATTTTTTCTGCTGTTTCGCAAGCTTTTTCTTTCTCATTGGAATATATATAAATTTTTTGCAAAAGTTTTAAAGATTCAATGTGTTCGGGAACATTCTGCAAAACTTTTTCCAGATACTGCATTGAGCGTTGAAAATTATTCAGCAAAAAGTATAGTTCGCCGAGTTGAAATAGTATTTCTGTGTTATCACTTTCAAGCTCCAATGCTTTATAAAGCATTTCAATAGCTTGTTTATAACATTTTTGAGACTTTAAATCAAAAGCCTGTTTTATATATTCCAGAATTTCCTGCATTTATGCTCCGTTATTTCTTTTTATGATTTTTTTTATGTTTGTTCTTCTTATTTTTAATATTTTGTTTTTGGTTGTTATTAATAAGGATTAGAACTTCATCTTCTCCCGCCATTTTAAGATTGTTTCTTGCTATACCTTCCAAGCTTGACATAGAAGAAAACAATTTTATGTCCTCTTTAAGCTCCTGATTTTGATTTTCGGCTTCATCTCTAATTTTAGAAAGCGTAGAGATTTTTGCTCTGTATGATATTGTTTTTGAAATATTTAAAATTGCACCGAAACCGATTTGAATTAAGCAGAATAAAAGAACAAGCGTCAAAAATGAGTAATAAAAGCCTGTTTTGTTTTTTGATTTTCTTTGTGAAGATATTTGAATTTCTTCTTCCTGTCCCTGTTCAGTATTTTCTGCCATAAAACCTCACAACAGAATTATAAACAAAATAAGTATTTAAAACAACAAAATTAGAATAACTTTACAATTTGAATTTTGCAGAAAAGTTGAATTGAGTTGTGTTATTTCCGGTATCTACATAATATGTTTGTTTGGCTCCGGCTTCCAGAAGCATTCTGTCGCTGTCTTTTTTCCCGAACGGATTGAGAGAAAATGTTAGTTCTGTTGATCTTCTATTTCTTGTTACATCCGCACTCAGTGTATTTTTTAAAGAAATATAATTATTTAGTTTTAGTTCCGGGGCTATGGAAATCGTATTATAATCCTGTGCATAAGTTGTATTGAGTGATTTTTTTACGGATGAGCTAAGAGCAAACTTGCTTTTTTCGTATTTTGTAAATAACCCTGCTTCAGATTCAAGCATTGCTATGTTATCAATTTCGTTATTGTATAATGCTCCGAATGTAAAATTTCCTTTTTTCTCAGATGAACGAATGTTGCTGGGTTCTATAAAATATTCATTGCCTTTGTATTTGCCTGATGCATTTGCGGGTTTTATATCCGATGTAAGATCGAGTCCTTTTGGCGCAGTGATTTTTTGCGGTTGTTTTAAGTTTAATACAAAATTGTCATCTTCATCTTTCAGATAAATTACATTTGAGTCCTCTACATATTGGGCATAACCTTTTAAAACCGTTGCACCTATTGTTATATTGTCATCTTCAATATCTTCTGGTGTCAGCATTATGGCTTCTTCTTCATTTTCTTCAGTTGATGTAGTGTTATCAATATATTGCACATCTTCTTTATCTTTTTTGTTTTCTTCATTATTGTCAGTATCATCAGGAATAGTGTATATAAAAATATTTGGCAAAGGATTTTCAACCCCTGTTTCCGGAACCATTTTTTTGTTAAGTGTATATCCGGGAGTCTGAATAAAAATTATTGCCAGCAATATTAACACTAATCTCTTCATATAAATATTTTAGAAACTAAATGTAAAGTAGTCAAATTATAAATAAAGATTATTTTTTATCATCTTCTTCATCAAGATTGTCTAGAGCATATTCGCAGCACTGGCGGACGAGGCTGTTAAGAGAAACGACTTTGTTTCTGGCAACAGTATATAATTTTTAAACCAATAAACAAATATCGTTATCTGAAAGGGCATCATATCTGCGTAACTGGGACGGAACAGAGGAGATGTTAAGAAATGATAGTGCTTTAGGTTGTAAAAAAGACGCAGTAAGCAATGAAAGAGCTTACTGTACTGCGTTAATTCAAATGAACGGCTGGAAAATTCCTAAAGATTACCCTCTCAGATTTTAATGAAATAAATGTATAAGAACTCTTGATATCAATTTATGCCCGTGCTATTCTGTTAAGGCAAAAATATAAATAGAAACGAGGGAAAATTATGTCAGACGTAAGAGTCAGAATTGCTCCGTCTCCGAGCGGAAATTTACACATTGGTACTGCAAGAACTGCGTTATTTAACTATCTTTTTGCAAAGAAAAATAACGGAAAATTTGTTTTAAGAATAGAAGACACTGATGCCGAGCGTACAAGTCAGGCTTATATTGATAATATTTTTGACAGCTTGAAGGCTTTAGGGTTGAACTGGGACGAAGGCCCTGATGTTGGCGGCCCTTACGGCCCTTATACACAATCTGAGAGATTTGATATTTATCCTAAGTATGCCCAAATTCTCTTGGATAAAGGATTTGCTTATGAATGCTTCTGTACTCCGGAAGAACTTGAAGCAGAAAAAAAAGAAGCTGCCGAAAATAAAAAACCTTATGTTTATACAAAAAAATGTCTTAATTTGACTGATGAAGAAAAGGCAAAATTAAGAGCTGAGGGCAGAAAGCCTGCAATCAGATTTAATATTAAAAAAGCTCAAAAAGCTTTTCATGACTCATCAATTTTGAAATTTGATGATATGGTTAAAGGAGAATTACATGTTGATACAAATCTTCTCGGAGATTTTGTTATTATGAAATCTAACGGAACTCCGACTTACAACTTTGCAGTTGTAATTGATGATATGCTTATGAAAATTTCGCATGTTATCAGAGGCGAAGATCATATTTCAAATACATTTAAACAAATATTGATATTTGAAGCGTTGGAAGCAGAAGTTCCAAAATTCGGACATCTTGGTATGATTCTGGCTCCTGATAGAAGTAAACTCTCAAAAAGACACGGTGCAACTGCTGTTTCTGAATTTGTTGAAAAAGGTTATTTGACAGATGCTTTAATTAACTTTGTTGCTCTTCTTGGCTGGTCTCCTTCTGACGGTCAGGAAATTAAAACAGTTGATGAGATTGCAAAAGATTTCAGAATTAATGAAATTTCTTCTTCAAACTCAATATTTGAATATGATAAACTCAACTGGATGAACAGTCATTATATTAAAATGCTTTCTATTCCTGAATTGAAAGAAATATTAAAACCGTATTTGACAAAATACAATCTTAATGAACTAACTGACGCTCAATATACCCGTATGGTAGAAATTACATACGAACCGTTGACTCTGTTATCAGATATAACTGATGCTGTTCCTTATTTCTTTGGTGAAGATGTGGAAATTGATGAAAAAGCAAAAGAAACACTTGATACTGAAGTTTCACAGGATGTTTTGAAAACATTTATGGAACAGGCTAAAGATTGGGAATGGACTGAAGAAAATCTCCATGAAAAATTGGAAGCTTTCAGAGCCTACTATAAAGAAAAAGGCGTTAAGCCGAAAATTACAATGTGGGCAATAAGAGCTGCTGTTACGGGAAGAATTTGCGGAGCTGATATGACTGCAATTCTTGCTATTATCGGAAAGGAAAAAACTTTCTACCGTGTAAAAGCAGCAATGAAACAAACTGTTTAAGATTTATGTTTGTAATAAAACGAGTTTGGCTGAAAAGTCAGACTCGTTTTTATTTTGTAATATATCGTCATAATTTTAATTTTTTAGTTAAAGTTTTATATGGTTTCTGCCGTAACTTTTAGATATGTATTGCTAATAACTTATTATTTGGGGATTATATATGGTTGATATCTACATTACTTCTAATGAGATAAAAAAATATATTTTTATGATTGTATTGTTTAACGCAATCTTTCCGCGTGTACTGGAACAGAGCGGTATGATGATAAATATTGAAGATGCTGATGATAGTACGTATATTAAGCGTATGGAGTATTCGCATTTTATAGAGCGTTATGATTTTTACGGGTTAAATCAGATTGCCGAATAATTTTCGTGTTACAATTTTTTTATGGAAGAATTTACTCATTATACGGTGATGAAAAACGAAGCCGTTGATGCTCTGGAATGTGAAAACGGTAAAATTTATGTTGACTGTACACTTGGCGGCGGCGGAAACAGCGGACTTATATTGAGCCGTATTCAGCCTGACGGCCGTCTGATTGCTTTTGATGTTGATGAAGATGCAATAAAAGCATCAACAGAACGCCTCAAAGATTACAAAAACTTAACAATTGTGAAAGACTCTTACACAAATATTAAAAAAGTTTTACATAATCTGGGAATTGAAAAGATTACGGGTGGAGTCCTGTTTGATTTGGGAGCATCATATCACCAGTTTCATAAAGGTGAACGCGGTTTTTCGTTTTCTAAAGAAGCCCCTTTGGATATGAGATTTGACAGGTGTGCCCAATTTTCAGCCTACGATGTTGTAAATACATACAGTGAAGCTGATTTGGTCAGAATTTTTTCCGAATACGGGGAAGAAAGATTTTCGAAAAGAATAGCAAAAAAAATTGTTGAGCAAAGAAAGTTGAAAAAGCTTGAAACAACAACGGAATTAGCAAATTTAATCGTAAGCTGCACTCCGCATATAAAGTCCTCTATTCACCCTGCTACACGTGTTTTTCAGGCTATCAGAATTGAGGTTAATCAAGAGTTAACAAATGTAAAAAATACTCTGAATGATGTGTTGGATTTGTTAGACTTTGGTGCTATAATAAGTGTAATAAGTTTTCACTCGTTAGAGGATAGGTTAGTGAAAAACTTGTTTAAATATCATTCGCAGAGGTGTCATTGCGATAAGTCTCAAATGATTTGCCATTGTCCGCCTCCGATTTTAGAATTAGTGAATAAAAAACCGATAACTGCGAGTGAAGAGGAGATAAAAACCAATCCGCCATCAAGAAGTGCCAAACTTAGAATAGCCAGATGTATAAGGCACTAACATTTTTAAAACTGGGGTAGAAAATTGAATACAGCTAGAGTAAGAAAATCAGAAATTTTAGTTACGGAAGAGACATATTCGGGTCAGTCATACGTAAACGATCCGATAAAAGAAGAAAATCAGGTTATTGAAGGTTATTTCCAGAAGGAGATTTCGCTAAAGGCAATGGCTATAAGAAAAGTAAATAAAACTTTATGTGGTTTATTGGGTGTTGCAGTGCTTGTTGCATTTGTAAGCTATTACTTTGCTATGTCTAATGAGCTTACTTTAAATAAATTGAGCCGCCAGATTTCTACTCTTAATGAAGAAAATGCGGAACTTCAAAACCAGCTGGATAGGTTGAAATCTTTTAACAATGTTGACAGTAAAATGATGCAGTATAATATGTTGCAAAAAGCTGCTAAAGTTATTGAAGTTCAGGCTGTAGCATCTCCTGCTGCCGTAGACAACAAACCTCAAAAAACTGCATCTTTTAATTGGGCAATAGGATATTAATTTATGGAGAATATAATACTCTGTGCTGTTCCGTTTATTTGTTTTATTGTTTTGGTTTCAATCCAGCTTATTTCTACAAAACCGAATGGTAAAATAATCAAGAAGTATGGTAAACCGGTAAAATATTTTTCAAACAAAAAATGCTGGAATTCTGTTCCTATGCG
>CALUVX010000162.1 GCA_944324295.1 Candidatus Gastranaerophilales bacterium | reverse complement strand
AAATAATACTTTTATAATTTTTAAAGGAGTTTATTATGGAAGTTCCAAAAAGTATGTTTAAAAATTCTGCCTACACTTTAACCGAAATAATTATAGTTCTGCTTGTAATCGCAGTTATAGTAGCTGTGAGTATACGAATAACCAAGGCGAAGCTGGATAATATAGTTTCTTATACATATTATTCGGCTTATTCAACATTGCGTCAGGTTAGTCGTCAAATGTTGTCTGATTTTGATGCAAATGATGATAAATATATTTTATCGATGAATTTTCTGGGACATTTTTTTACAAATCCTGTACTTGCTTATGATTCCAACAATTGTTTTGTTGAATATGAGGACTCTATAAATAATAAAAAATATTGTATTAATTATTATTTAGAAAGTTATTGCAACTACAAAGATTTTGACTGTGAAAGTTATATAGGCCGATATGGGATAACGGCAGAACTTTGTAATAGCAAGCCTATATCCTCATACAATCTTTATAAAACTCAAGGTAAATTTTACCCGAATCCTATTGGTGTCCAAGAATTATTTAATAAGATAAATTCTACTGCTCCTATTACTACTCGTCCTTTATTTATGCTACTTGGTGATGCTCAAGTAAATACAACTTCGATATGCAAGTTTATTTGGGACGGACAACAACTTGAAAATACGGGATGGATGGGCTGCGGAGAGGGATATACAGATAGATACTGTAATGATGGTTATAGTACTTTAATTATTTCCCACGAAGAAGAAGACATGGAGCCTGAACCAGATCCGGTTCCTGAACCTGGATTGGACCCTGATTCAGGAGCCGGAATACCGATTTGTAATCTTCCAAGTACATCAGAACAGGAGCGTGCTTATTGTTTAAACGGCTATTCTGATTTTGATTCAAGTCCTGAGGTATGTGATTATACAACCAAACCTGGCTCTTGGCCTCCGAGTTGTGAATCCGGTTACCGTTGGAATAATGCAGAGACCGATTGTAAATGTATTCCGGAATCTCGTACCTTACCTCGTAATGGTCAAAATTTTTGTGAGTTGTTTGTAAGTTACACTAATACAAAGAGTAACAGCAGCGAATGTACAGGCGATGCTATATCTTCTGATATAACAGACTTTGACAGAAAAACGGCTGATATAACTTTGCGTAACGGAATGCGTTTGTATAATGTACGTCAAAATCCACAGGAGATAGCCGTATTAGCTCATAATACAGATGGTGGAAGTTATGATGGTGTTCCTAATATCAATACCTTTGGTTATACTGTTTATGTAGATATCGACGGCTTTAATGGCAGTTCAACCTTGTGGGAGGATGTTTATCCATTTTATATCACAATGTCAGGTCTGGTCATCCCCGGGTATGATGTTGCTCATCCTGGAGTTTCCGGAGGGGACAGCCGCAATCACTTAATGGTAAGTGTCGAAGAAGAACGCTATGACTCCGGAAGCCGTAAAATACAATGGCTAAAGAAAAGTGTTTCCTTTAAAGAAGGTGCTTGTTCTAGTGGTTTTATCAGCTCCAGTACTCCATATTGTGAGGGGGTAGCGTTGGAAAGGACTTGCGGCTCTGACAATAGTTCAAACTTGTGCAGTTTGAAACATATTCGTCCATTAAAGTTTTTCTTTTAAATGCGAACGCTCACATCGCAAAAATTTAAATCAGCGGAATTAATTTCCGCTGTTTTTTTAATCATAATTATCCCTTGGCGTAAATAACAGTAATGCGATTCTTCGCCTAATTGTCATTCTGAGGGCATAGCCCGAAGAATCTCATATTATAGGCTCAGAATGACGAATTTACTTTATTTTTTTGTACGCCAAGGGATAATTATGTTTTTAATTAATCAATATTTTCTTCCGACCATTTTTTGGGATCAAATTTAAAATCTTTTACATTCAGCTTTAATGATTTTAAATAAGGTTCAAATTTTACGAGCAGTTGAGTTTTTCTTAAAGTCAGCTCTTGGGCAACAATTGCGTTTTCGCAGGCTATTACCATAACCCCGCCCCCAAGCATTGAATATGGTTTTGATTTTTTTGCAAACTTTTCTCCCGCAATTTTGCCCCAGAATTTATAAAGATTGTTGCGGGTGATTGCTTTTTTTATTTCCTTTTTCCCGAGTAATTCCTCAACGAGCGACTCTGTTGTTACGAAATCTGTGTAGAGAACCTTTTTCATTTTGAAACCAAACTTTTTTATGCTATTATAAAGAAATGGATTATTCTAAGTTAAATGATATCATAAAATCGTCCAAAAATATATTGATAATTTCACACGTTAACCCTGACGGAGACACATTAGGCTCAATGTGCGGATTGTATTCGGCAATCCTTGATAATTATAAAAAAAGATGCGATATGCTCGCTATTTCAAAAATTCCCGATGTATATTCTTATCTTCCGCATCTGACAGATGTGAAACATATTGATGATATTGATAAATCCAGAGAATATGATCTTGTAATAAATGTTGATGTCGCGTCAATCGAGAGAGTGTGTGATGCGCAAATACTGTTTGAAAAGGCCAAATTTACCGTAAATATTGATCATCATAAAACAAATAACGCTTACGGAAATTTGAATTTTATAAACCCTGATGCAAGTTCTACCGGCGAAGTCTTGTTTGGCTGCTTTAATAAAATGAACTGGAAAATAAATCTTGATACTGCAATTTGTCTTTACACTGCAATTTTGACGGATACAGGTTCATTCAGATTTGACAATACAAAGCCTTCTACTTTTGAGGCTGCATCAAAACTTGTAGAAATCGGTGTTCAGCCTTCTGATATTTATAAAAAGGTTTATGAATCCGATTCAAAAACACTTGTAATGTTTCAGGCACATTGTATAAGTAAAGCAAAATTCCTTGAAGATGACAAAATAGCTTATACCCTTGTTTACAGAAAAGATATGGAAAAATTTTCTGCCGGCGATGATTGTATGGAGGGCTTGACGGAAAAGTTACGTGCGATTGTTTCCACAAGAATTGCGTTTGTCGCAAAAGAAATGAAATCAGGCGGAACAAAAATTTCTATGCGCAGTAAGTTTGCTGACGTTGCAGAAATTTGTGAAGTTTTTGGCGGAGGCGGACATAAATTTGCCGCTGGGTGTACTATAAAAGCTCCCGTTGAAGAAGCCGCAAATAAAATGTTGGAAGAAATCAAAAAAAGAGAAATATAGGAATTCTCACAATATGAAAAATTGGCAGAAAATCTTAAAATTGAAGTTTAAAGGTTTTATAATAGGTGTAAAAAGGCTGGTTATATCTGTTATAAAAAATGATTTCTACGGAATGGCTGCTGAAATGGGCTTTATGATGGTTATCGGAATTTTTCCCTTTATGCTGTTTTTGACTGCTGTTTTCGGGTGGATGGGAAATAAGGATATGATGGAGCCTATTTTGAGGTTTCTTGCGACATTTATGCCCCAGCAGGCGATGGATTTAATTATGACTGTGTTGTCAGAAGCTATGATTTTTTCCCACGGGCGTTTAATTGCAATAATAGGTTTTTGTATAACTTTAATTTTGTCGACAAATGCTGTTGCGGTTGTGCTTAAAGGTATGAATAGAGCTTATAAGGTTACTGAGACAAGGAGTTTTATTTATACAAGGGCTTTATCTTTGTTAATGGTTTTTGTTGACACTATGGTAATGTTTTTGAGCATAAACTTGATTATATTCGGTAAAGCTATTATAAATCTGATGGTAAGTCATTTTCACATGTCAACAGGAGTTGCGATTATGCTTTTAACTTTGCGCTGGCCTGTGGCTTTTGCAGCTTTATATTTAATGGCATTTTTAAGCTATTATATACTGCCTGATTTGCGCGGTAATGACAGATTTAAAAGAAAGAGTGCAATTCCCGGAACGTGGTTTTTTGTAACATTCTGGTTAATAGGTTCTTGGGGATTTTCGATTTATGTAAACAATTTGAAAACTTATAATATGGTATACGGTACAATCGGAGCTTTTGCCGTATTAATGGTATGGTTGTATTACACATCGGTTCTGGTTCTTATAGGTGCGGAAATAAATTCTCAGGTTTATAATCAGCTTGAGCGTAAGGCTCAGGAAATAAGAGACGACTTTGCAAAACTTTCCGTTATCGAAAAACTTGTTAATAAGGTTGTAAAAAAAACTGATGAAAATGATGATAATAAAGCAGGTTGATTATGGTAAAGATTTTGGATTGTACGATAAGAGACGGCGGGCATCTTAACAGTTGGAATTTTTTGGATGAATGTATTATTGAAACATTAAAAACTGCGGAAAATTCCGGGATAGATTATTTTGAAGCGGGCTATAAAATGCCTGAATGTATTAAATCTTCTAAAATAAAACTTGTTGTTATGGTTGATGCTAAAAATATTTGTCCTGTTTCTAAAACTGCTGATTGTGTCAGAGTCGCGTGTTATCCTAATCAGATTAATATCGCGATTAAAGCGGTTGAAGATTTTAAAAATCAGGGTTTTGAAGTTTTTCTGCATTTAATGACGGCGGATAAGTTTGAGGATTATGAACTTTTAAAAAAATGGCAGGACAAAAATATTTTAACTTCAATTTATTTTGCGGATAGTTTTGGTTCATTTATGCCTTGTGATGTTGAAAGGGTTTATAAAAGACTTCAAGATTGCGGATTTGAGAAGATAAGTTTTCATGCACATAACAATTTACAGCTTGCTTTTGCAAATACTATAAGAGCAATTGAACTCGGGGCATACAGTATTGATGCAACTGTTTTTGGTATGGGCAGGGGCGGCGGTAATCTTCCCGTGGAAGTTCTTTTGAAATATTTAGATAGAGATAATGCCTTTTATTTGGATTTAATACCGAAATATTATCTTGCTTTGTATAAGGAAAAATTTTGGGGTTACAGTTATAGTGCATTAATCAGCGGGTTAAAAAATATTCATCCCTGAAAAGCAAGTCAAGCAATTGTATGATGCTTTAAAAACTTAATGCATTTATAATTTGTGTAAAATGAGGGTTACTAAATGCTTTTAACTGATCATGTCCAGGCGATTATAAAATCGGCAAAATCTATAGTTGTGGCGCGGAATTATCCGGAACTTACACCGGAGCATTTGATGCTTGCTTTAATGCTTGATCAAAACGATTTACCAAAAATTCTTTTTGAAAGGGTCGGAATAGATAATCCCGAAATTGTCGACAGACTGAATAATTATGTATCTAAACGCGCATATTTTGCCCGCGGAAAATTTTCTGATGTTAGATTTTCAACAGATACAATTGTGCTTATGAAAGTTGCTCAGGAAGAAGCTGAAAAGCATGGCGATGATCAGGTTAGTATAGAACATTTAATGCTGGCTTTGTTCAGAATAGATAACAGAACATTAAAACATCTCTGGGAACAGTCGGGAATTAACAGACTTGAACTTTATGAAAAAATGACCGAAGAGGTTAATAATATAGTTAATGTAGAAGAAACAACGACTGATTCCGATGATTCGGATTCTTCAAATACCGGCACGGATTCAGAAGTTGAAAAGTCTTCTCCTGCTAAAAAATCTTCAAAGGTGCAGACTTCTAAAAAAGAAGATAAAAAAAATGAGGCATTGGCTAAATATACAACCGATTTAACAGCACTTGCAAAGGAAAATAAGCTTGATCCCGTTATAGGAAGAGATAAAGAAATTCGCCGTACAATACAGATTTTAAACAGGCGTTCAAAAAATAATCCTGTCATAATAGGCGAACCTGGTGTCGGTAAAACCGCTATTATAGAAGGTTTGGCACAGAGAATTGTATCAGGCGATGTTCCTGAAAGTTTACGTAACGACAAAATCCTTTCACTAGACTTAGGTGCCTTGCTTGCCGGTGCTTCATACAGAGGAGAATTTGAGGAGCGTCTTAAGGCAGTTCTTAAAGGTATTGAAGAAAAGTCAGATGATTTGATGCTTTTTATAGATGAAATTCATACTATTATGGGTGCAGGCTCATCAGAAGGCTCGGCTGATGCAGGAAATCTGTTGAAACCTATGCTTGCAAGAGGCGGGATAAGGGTTATCGGTGCAACAACAACTGACGAATACCGCCAGTATATTGAAAAAGATAAAGCTATGGAGCGTCGTTTCCAGCCGGTAGTTGCAGATGAACCTTCTATTGAAACTACGATTACGATTTTACGCGGTCTTAAAGACAAATATGAGGGATATCACGGTATAAAAATTACCGATAATGCAATTGTTGCCGCAGTTAAGCTTTCTAAAAGATACATTGCGGACAGACATCTTCCGGATAAAGCAATAGATTTGCTTGATGAAGCAGCATCGGCTCTCAGGATTGAAATCGATACAATGCCTGAAGAAATTGACGGGTTTATAAGAGAAAAGATGCAGCTTGAATTAAACAAAAAAGCTCTTGAAAAAGACGATAATCCGGAATCTGAAAAGAAACTTGAAAAGATTACAAAAAAAATAACCGATCTGGAATCAAAAATAGAAAAGCTAAAAGAACAATGGCTCAAAGAAAAGAAATTTATTGATTCTTATGCTGCTGTTAAACGTAATATAGAAAAATTAAAAGCACAAATAGAATTGAATAAGAAAAATCCGACAATGTCAGCATCTCTTGAGGCAAAATACAGCCAGATGCTTGATATGGAAAAGAAATTGAAAGAAATTCAGGCTCAATCGGGCAAAAAACGTCTTTTAAAGGAAGAAGTTGACGAAGATGACGTAGCCGCAATTGTTGCAAAATGGACAGGGATACCTGTAACACGTCTTATGGAAGACGAATCCAAAAAGTTAATAGGCATGGAAAAAGTTATGCATGAACGTGTTATAGGTCAGGATGAGGCTGTAACAAAAATTGCAAATGCAATCCGTTTATCCCGTTCCGGCCTGCGTGATCCTAAACGTCCGATAGGTACTTTTCTGTTTCTCGGCCCGACAGGGGTTGGTAAAACCGAACTCGGTAAAACACTTGCTTATATTTTGTTTAACAACGAAGACGCTCTTGTCCGTATAGACATGTCGGAATTTATGGAAAAAGCGGCAATTTCGAGACTTGTTGGTGCAACTGCCGGTTATGTCGGTTATGACGAAGGCGGACAGCTTACAGAAGCTGTCAGACGTAAACCATATTCGGTTGTTCTTTTTGATGAAGTTGAAAAGGCTCACCCCGATATATTTAATCTTATGCTTCAAATGTTTGATGACGGGCGTTTGACAGACGGGCAGGGAAAACTTGTTGATTTCAAAAATACCGTTATAATTATGACAAGCAACCTCGGTAGTGATATAATTCTTGATGAAAATTTATCTGAAGAAGAGAAAAAAGAACAGCTTAATCAGGCTCTAAAACAAAAATTTAAACCCGAATTTTTGAACCGTATTGATGAAATAATTATGTTTAAAGCTCTTACACTTAAGGAGCTTACCGGAATTGTTGATATTCAGACAAATTCGCTTAAAAAACGTCTTCAGGAACAGGATATTGAACTTGAAATAACTCAAAGTGCAAAAGATTTTCTTGCAAATGAAGGATATGAGCCTTTATATGGTGCCAGACCTCTTAAGCGTGTTATAAGGCAGCTTGTTGAAATTCCTATGTCCATGAAGATTTTGGAGGGCGAATTTGTTAAAGGAGATAAAGTTTCAGTTGACTGTAAAAATAATAATTTAATATTTACAAAGTTATAAATATAATTTATTAAAGTACAAATTTGTGATGTTATACTCCCTTTAAAAAGGTTAAAACATCGTAAATAATGAAAGAAAAAGGAGTGGAAGCATGAACAAAATATTTACGAACAAAAAATCCGGGGGAGGGGCGTTTTAAGCACTCCTGCCAATAGTTTCGGGGAATTAAGAAGATTAAAAAAACGCGGCTTCACTTTAGCCGAGATGATGGTAGTCATGTTAATCTTGAGTATTATCATGGCGGCCATGGCTCCAGTAATGACAACACGTAATAAGTCAGATTATTCGTCTCCATGGCGTTATTCCCCTGGAAATAGTTCCGATGCATATTTTGGAGTAGGCGATAGCCAGGTAGCTTTACTTGGTCAGGCAGATGTAGGCGATGCAGAACGAGATACAAAACTATTAATCCGTACGGCTGCGGGGAGCGGTTTCAGTCATTTGCTATTTAAGACCGGTGATAC
>CALUVX010000161.1 GCA_944324295.1 Candidatus Gastranaerophilales bacterium | reverse complement strand
TTAATTTTGCAAGGGCAAAACAGAATATTGATATTGAATCTTTGAAAAACGGAAATATCAAACCGGACTTGGAATATTAGAAACAGGAATTACAAAATAAAATTTTGAACCTTTATTAAGCTCGCTGTCGCACCAGATGGCACCATTGTGAGCTTCTAATAACTGTTTGGCAATTGGAAGCCCCAGGCCTGTTCCGCCGGCTTTTCTTGATAAAGAATTTTCTATCTGTGCCAATTTGTCAAATGCGTGCAGCAAGTCTTTTTCGGCTATTCCTATTCCCTCATCTTCTACGCAAACCTCTACATAATCACCATCAGACAGTTTTATAGAATCTTTAAAATACTCATTTATTTTTATATCTTTTGAATTAACTATTGATGATGAAATTTTTATTGTTTTATTTTCCGGCGTAAACTTGATAGCATTTGACACAAGATTTGTCAAAACCTGCTCGAGCCTTTGAGAATCCGCTGTTATCTCCGGGAGATTGTCTGTTTCTTCTGTTATTAGATTTAAACCTTTAGATTTTGCAACTTCTGAAAGGGCTGATTTTACGTAATCTATTACAGTATTTATATTAACCGGTGCAAAATTAAAGTCCATTTTACCGGCTTCAATTTTAGATAAGTCTAAGAGGTCGTTAATAATTCCTGAAAGTCTTTGAACATTTCTCATTGCCATTGATAAAAATTTATCCGCAGAGGCTGTAATATCTCCGCATCTTCCGCTCATTAGTATGTCAAGAGAGTTTTTTATTGACGTTAGCGGCGTTCTCAATTCATGGGATACAATAGAGATAAATTCTGATTTTAATCTTTCAAGTTTTTCAAGTTTAGCATTCGTTTCAATGATTTCCTGATATAGAGTTGCACTTTTTAAAGGAAGTGAGACCTGTTGTGCTATTGTTTGGAAGTAGGTTGCATCTTCGGGTGTAAAATATGTTTCCTTAAATATTTCTATACAGCCGAAAAAATTCTCTCCCAAGCTTATTGGTGCAAACATATTATCAAATTGAAACAGTGTAAATGTAAATCTGCTTGCCGGGTATTTTACCTGTTTAATAATTTTCAGATTTTCCGCGTCAATTTTTACGGGAGTTTCTTTTCCTTCAAATACAGAGTTATAATTAAGTATTGTTCGAACTTTTAGAGCTTCCGTAAGCTCTTCGGATAGTTCGTATAATGAATTTAAAATTAGAACAGGCTCGTCAGTTGTACAAAAAGATAAAGTACAGGTTAAAGAAAAGCTTAAAGCTTTATCCATTCCTTCTATCATATATTGAATAAGCTTTGCTTTATCGAGAGTTCCGGCAAACTGTGAACTTGTACTGTAAAGTGCATTAAGACGATATAAACTGTCCGCAAGATCTTTATTTGAATTTGAAAGCATATCAAGAGAATTCTTCATTCTAAGATTGATATTTACTGTTGAAAGAATAAAATCCTCGCTCATTTCTTCAGTAAAAAATGCATTTGCGTATTTAATAAGTTCTTTATCAATTTTTTGTGAATTTATTAAAAATATAATTATTGTGTTTTCGCAAATTGATTTAACTTTTTTGTTAAAGTTTTTTAGATTATGCATTTCTGTATCTATAATTATAATATCGGGTGTATCAGCACTAATTACGTCGAAAATAAGTGTTTCATCAGCCATAACAGAAAATTCATAGCCGTTTTTATTAAAAATCCTGTTAAATTTTTCTGAATTTTTATTATTTTCCGATACCAGCAAAATCTTAATCATACTATAATTTTATCAGTATTTTGAAAGATAGCAAATTGATTAATTTTTGCAAAGCTGATAAATTATTTTATATAACTTTCAAACATGTGATTTCGGACTATAAATATTACAAAATGTAAAGATTTATTTTAAATGGGCTGTAACCTTGTTATAATCTTCCTAGGATAGGATAGGATAGGATAGGCGGGCCGGTGTGCCATTAAAGTTTTTTATTGTATTTCCCGATATAGTATTTGTTCATTATTTAAAAAGGGAAAAACTTTATGGGAATGGCAGCAGGACAAGCGAGATTGTTAAGCATTACGGCAAAGTTGACCGATAATGAACTGCGCTCTCAAACCATAACAAATGCGAAATTACGTTTGGCAACAGAATCCTCAGAAGCAAGCCAGGCCTATATGGATGCATTAAATACAACGAAATTAATGTATAGTTCTTATGATGATAACGGTTCTTTGAGTTATCAGTCATTGACAGCAAATACATTATTAACTTATGGAGATTTAAAAAATCAATATTCACTAGTAAATTCTTCCGGTCAGATAATGTTGAACGGTTCTGATATAAAAAAATATGAGGCAGTAGATAATTTAACGGATTATTTATACAGTTACGGGATAGCAAAGTCCGAAAACCCAAAATACGCTGAAGCTTTGATGGATATTTACGGGAAGAACACAACGGAGGACGGGACATATCTCTATGAGCAGCTTTATGATGAGAACAATGAGCTTGAGTGGAATGAATTTTGTTCAAATATGATTAATAACGATTCAAATGGTGATGGTTTGCCTGATTCTGACCTTGATGGCGATGGTATAAATGATTCTTATATATCTTATTTGGAAAGTATTTTACAGAAGCCTTCCGAGCAGCTTACACAAAATGATGCAGATATATTTACGCAAGTTGTCTCTGTGTGGACTGGTGTTGTTAACAATTCCGAATTAAATGGTGTTTGGAAAAATATGGGCGGCACTTTTGGTGCTTATATGTATGGTCTGTTAAATTTACCGAATGTGGAATTTCCTGATATGGATGATTATCGTACAGAGACAGGTACTGAATTGGCAAATGCTTTTGACTTAGCATCAAAACCTTGTTATCAAAATGCAATGGGTGGTAGTGAAGGGTGTTATATACACGTTTTGGCTCACTTATTAGACTTAAAATCGACAGATGTTAATGCTTCTGGTGATGTTGATAGTAGTTGGGGAAATACTTATACAACTACTATTGGCGGTTATACGATTGACACAAACGGAGAAATTAATGGCTCTGCAATTAATTCAGATAATTTAACTGCATCTATGGCACCGGTTTCTGAATTTATTTGTGCAGATGACGGTAAAAATGTTATGGCACCTGCTACCGGGCCGGAAATAACATCAACTTCTGCGGATGTTGATAAGTTGCTAAGTAACTATAAAATAGATGAATCGGGTGAAATGGTTCAAAAGACATTTAAAGAAAAAATTATAGATCTTTATTATGTAGTTGAACATTACAATGATGATGATATGACAAAATCCGATGGTACAAAATATACTTATGAAGAATTAAAAGAGTATTTAGCAAATTTTCAGACTGATATGATAGAGACTTTGAATACCGTTTCAGAAGACTACTATGAGGCTGTTGATAGCTGGCGTGCTAGAATGTTAAAATGGCTGGAAGATATTTTTGTATTACAGGATAATTATTTGGAAAGTATAGAGAAAATTCCGTCTAAAGAAATTCCGGATAAAAATGATCCTAAATATCAATGGTATGTAAATTTATGGTATCGTATGGGAGCATCCGGAGAAAATAAAAACGAATATGATAAAGCAAATTATAAAGAATTGGATGAGAATTTAATTAATAATTCTGAGTGGCTTGAATTTGCCTTAGAACATGGAATTTTGACAATGGAACAGGCATCATTTACAGAAAACGGTTCTGAAAAATATCCGGGTATGGGAACTTATGACTGGGTATCAATAATTTATACCAATGCGGCAGATTTGAAGTCTCAGGAAGATGAAACCGCAATTGCTCTTGCAGAGGTAAAATATAAAAATATAATAACTGAAATTGAAAATAAAGATAAAAAATATGATCAGGATTTGAAAAAACTGGATACAGAACATAATGCTTTGCAAACTGAATATGAATCATTAAAAAGTACAATTGATAAAAACGTAGAAAGGTCGTTCAAAGCATTTTCATAAAACCTTATTCTATGTTCCCTTTTTCTTTGGATTTTTATTATGGCGTGGTTTGCCGTTATTTCTTTTTGGCATATTAGGGGTTGTATAAGATGTTTGTATACGTTTTACACTATAGACATCCGGGATTGCCTGAATGCTCAGGATAACTTTTTTCAAAGTTTCAATGTTGTCAAGTTCCATTCCGAGTTCTATAATTCCCACTTTACCGCTTTTTGATTTAACGTTTGCATAATTAATATTTGTACCGTTATCGGAGACTGCAGCAATAATATCTTTTAAAAGCCCCTGTTTTTCGGCAGTTTCAACTCGTATGGTCGTATTATATGTTTTGTTTACGTTATCACCTGACCATTTTATATCCATTAATCTTTCAGGCTCAATATGGTCAAGCATCTGGCAATCCATTCTGTGTACTGTAACGCCTTTGGCACGTGTTACTACACCTACGATGGGTTCTCCCGGAATAGGTGAGCAACATCTTGCTATTGAATACATAAGCCCTTCAAGCCCTATGATATCTTTTTCGGATTTTTTTCGTGTAGTTCCATGGAATGTGCTGCCGGGCTGTTTGGGGGCTTCGGGCTTTTTTAGCTTATTGATAATTTTATTGAGAGTTGTCTCTCCGTAACCGAGAGCGGCGAATAAATCTTCTGCTGACAGATAATTCATTTGCTTCGCAACCTTATCAAACTCTCCAGATTTCATATAATCATCAAAAACAGATTTAGTCAGTTCATGTTCAAGGTTGGATTTCCCGACTTCAATATGTTCTTCGCGGTTATTCTTCTTAAACCACTGTTTAATCTTTGATGAAGCCTGTTTTGTTACTACAAAGTTAAGCCAGTCAAGGCGGGGAGCCGGTGTCTTAGATGTCAAAATTTCTACAATATCACCGTTATGCAGTTTGGTATCAAGCTGTGCTATTCTTCCGTTTATTAAAGCTCCTACTGTTTTATTACCTACTTCCGAGTGAATTCTGTATGCAAAGTCAACCGGCGTTGCATTAACCGGCAGGTCAAATACATCCCCGTTTGGAGTGAAGGCAAATACCTGATCAGAAAATAAATCTAATTTTACTGAATTAACATAATCTTCGGCAGACGACATATCTTTATCGTATTCTACAAGTTTTCTCATCCAGGAAAACTGCATATCTGTAGGTGTGTTTGCCTTTTGTGAACCTTTTTCTTTATAACGCCAGTGGGCCGCAATACCGTATTCTGCAACTTCATGCATTTCCCATGTTCTTATTTGAACTTCAAGCGGTTTTGAGCGCGGACCGATTACGGATGTATGTAATGACTGGTACATATTGCCTTTTGGCATTGCTATGTAATCTTTAAATCTTCCCGGAATAGGTTTAAACTGAGAGTGGATAAGTCCCAATACTTCATAACACTCTTTTTCCGTATCCACGATTACGCGAACGGCTGTAATATCGTATAAATCATGGAAGGCAATATTCAGCCGTTTCATTTTACTGTAAATACTGTAATAATGCTTTGCTCGCCCCGTAATTTGTGCATTAATACCCGCTTTTTTTACATCTGCAGTTATTTTGTCTATTAAAATTTTTACTGTTTCTTCTCTGCTTGCCTTTGTTTGAGAGACCAAACGCGCAATTTCAAAGTATTTATCAGGCTCAAGATAACGAAGAGACAAATCTTCAAGTTCTGCTTTTATTTTATAAATACCGAGACGGTTTGCTAATGGTGCAAATATATCAAGTGTTTCTCGTGCAATTTTTTGCTGTTTACTTGTTGTCATAAAATTCAGGGTGCGCATGTTATGCAGTCTGTCAGCAAGCTTTAAAAATACAATCCTTATATCACTTGCCATTGCAATAAATAGCCTGCGAAAATTTTCAGCCTGACGTTCTTCTTTTGATTTGAACTGTAGTTTGCCGAGTTTTGTAACCCCCTGAACAAGCGTTAAAACATCTTTCCCAAATAATTTTTCTATTTCTTCCGGTTTTGTGTCCGTGTCTTCAAGAATATCATGTAAAAAAGCTGCCTGAAGTGTGTGTGAATCCACTTTTAATCCGACAAGAATTTTTGCGACTTCAACCGGATGAATAATATAAGGTTCTTCAGAAATTCTGTATTGACCTTCATGCAGGCGTTTTGCAAAAAGGTAAGCTTTTTCTATCTGTTCAATTTCTTCAGGTTCTCTGTTTTGTGCAATAAGTTCTTTTTTTATATCGTCAAAAAGTGGTTTTTCGCTCATGATATAATCATAATACAGATTTTATTTGAATTTTTCAAGTAAAATAAAAAATTTCATTCATAAGGATTATAAAAATGTTTAAAGAAACAAAAGACGGTTTGCTTTTAAATCTGAAAATTTCTCCAAATGCTTCCAAAAATGAAATGATAAAAACTGATGAAGGTATATTGAAAGTAAAAATAACAGCCCAGCCGATTGACGGAAAGGCAAATAAAGCACTTATTGAATTTTTGTCTAAGCAGCTCAAAGTGCCGAAATCAGCGTTTGAAATAGTAAAAGGTCAAACAGGTAAAGATAAAACGCTTTTAATAAGGTCAAAAGAACAGGCTGTCATTGATAAATTGAAAAGTTTTGTAAACTAAATTATATAAAAGAGCAACAAATTTTTTTCAGGTTTTTTATAACGCTTGTAACTAACAAAGGAGTTCAAATGCAAATTACCAGAATTCAAAATAACCCCCCGGCACAACAACCTGCATTTTCCGGAGGAATAAGCCATAATTTATGCAAAAAGTTATTGGCTGATGGAGCAGAATTTTCTGATGTTTTTGAAAAATCTGCAAAAATAAGTGATATCAATGAAAATACTTTTGTTTTGTCTGACGGTTTATATAATGTGAAAGAAAAAACAGCAGAATTTATTCTCTCAGCTGTTGACAGAATAAAATTTATTCCCGGGCTTGAAAATGTAAATCCAAAAGTTTTAAAAGTAAAAGGCAGCAGTTTAAATGATGCTTTCAAAAATATTAAGCCTGAGGAACTAGCATCTGCGAATAAAGTACTGGCAGAAGATTATAATACTAAATATATACAGACAAAAGAATTCCGGGAAGCTGTTTATGCTAAACGAGATGCCGACAGGGCAGAATTGGATAGAAAGTTCCAATTGGCAGACGGATTTTGGGTTGATTATTATAAATCGCTTAATTCTGTAAAAAAATAGTTCTTGCAAAATTTGAATTTTTAAGTTAGTATTTAATCCATAGGAAAATCAAATGTTAAAAATCAATTCTTTAAAATTTCATCATTTACATCATCATAGCGGCCTTGGAAGGCTATGAATTGATGTTGTACGCTTTTAAAGAATAAAAAATTCAATTCTTATGATAGTCTTTCAAGGAACCCCGAATATAAGCGTGAGTGAGACTATTTAGGATTTTTATCCTTAAAGAATTGGAGAATAATAAAAAATGTCAATAACAAGTATAATTTCGGCAATAGGCAATAATAGCAGTGTATACCCCTTAATCGTTCGTGATTGCGGTATAGAAGTTCCGACCAAAATCGCTCTTACATACGATCAGAATAAAAAGGAGTCAAAGGGGATTGCATATCTTGCTGCAAGAGAACGTTTTCTTGATGAATATGCAACATCTGCCGTTTGGCTTGGAGGAATTCCTCTTGTCGGCTGGATTTGTGATAAATATATTAAGGCAAGAGGCTTAAATCCTAAAGTTAATTTGAAATTATTTAAAGAAGAAAGCGGAATTCAGGGTATTGACTATAACATTAAAAAATTCAAAGATATTGCCCCTGAAGCTGTAAAAGATTTGTTGAAAGCAAAAGAAAATAAAAAATTATACGAAAAATTGCTTGCAGGAAAATTTGTTGCTTCTACATCAATACCTATTTTGTTTATGGGGTTTATTCTGCCGAAATTAATTTTTGCATCTTCTGCAAGAAAAATTGAAAATTTGCGTAAAAAAGAAGCAGAAAAGAAAAATTTGTCTCCAGTCAGTTTTCTACAAAAAGAAAGATTTTATAAATCAAAAGAGATTAATTTTACGGGTAACTGGATTACAAAGGCAGCGAATTTTTCTGCCCAGGATAAAATGGCCGTAACAGACGGCGGCTATGCTGTTGGGCGTGTTGCAACGGCCCGTAACAAAAATGAACGTTATGATTTGGCCTTTAAAATGTCTGGTATGATGTTTTTAAACTTTGTTGCGCCAAAATGGATTGAAAAAGCTTTAAATAAATTAACAGGTGTTGAACTTGATCCTATTATGCTTGCGGATAAGGAATTCTCTGAGCAAATAAAAAACAAAACATTAAAACTTCCGGTAAATGATTCAGCAGAAGAACTTTTGAAATTTGTTGATAATGTTGAAAATAAAGATACACTTTTTGTAAAATATGCAAATAAATTTGAAAAAGTAAAAATGCTTGATAACGGAATAAGAGACCCGAGAGAGTATGTCGATATTAAAAAATTGGGAAAATTTAGAAACGATATTGAAACATTTGCTGAAAAAGCATTAACTAATAATGATTTTAAAGGTTTTGTTAAAAGGGCAAGAATTGCAAAATCTGCAAACATAATAACAAATGTAGCCTTAAGTAGTTTTCTTCTTGCTTATGTTTTGCCGAAGACTCAATTTGCATTCAGAAAATTAATTACCGGATCGGATTTGGAACCAGGGCTTGCTCCTGCTGAAAAGATTGTGGATAATAAGTCATAAAAAAAAATCTCCTTAAAAAAGGAGATTTTTTTATGAAAATTATAAACATTAAACCATAGCAATTTCTCTGGGCTCCATGAATACTACATCATTTTTATCCATGGAATGATCAACGTCCGGAAGAATTTCGTTTTTGATATTTGCTAAATCTTCCTGCATCAATCTTCTTGGAGAACCTTCTGCCATTGAATTGTTTCTTAAAAGGTATGACGGATGGAAAATGGTGATAGCTCTGTAATCTTTACCATCAACATTAATTGTCATCCACTGGCCCCTTACTTTAGAGATTGTCTGTTTTTTGTCAAGTTGTACAAATGTTTTAAGTGCAGTTGCCCCGCAAAGAACAATAGCTCTCGGATTAATAATATCAATCTGAGCGTTTAAAAATTTTCTGCAGGCAGTTTGTTCTGCTTCCGTTGGAACTCTGTTTTCAGGAGGTCTGCATTTTACTGTATTTATAAGATATACATCTTCATCACGAGAAATACCAGCGTCAGAAAGAAAGTCATTCAAAAGTTGTCCGGCACGGCCTACAAACGGTCTGCCTGTTTCATCTTCCATTTCTCCCGGAGCTTCTCCGATTAGTACAATTTTTGCAGTTGACGGATTTCCGTCAGAAAAAACAACATTTTTTCTGTTTTTTGCAAGTGCGCATCCTGAGCAGTTTTCACACTTTGATCTTACTATCTCCAGACAATCTTTCTTCATTTTCTAATCTCTCCTCATTATTTTTAAATAAACCTACATTGTATTTTTTACAA
This sequence comes from Candidatus Gastranaerophilales bacterium, assembly GCA_944324295.1. Classification (GTDB taxonomy): domain Bacteria; phylum Cyanobacteriota; class Vampirovibrionia; order Gastranaerophilales; family Gastranaerophilaceae; genus Stercorousia. The sequence goes on along the minus strand of CALUVX010000161.1, from coordinate 336 downwards.
TATCTTTTGAGTTCCTTCATGATTACATCAGATAACATGAATACTGCTATTAAGTTTGGCACAGCCAAGAATAAAGTAAATGCATCAGATAGATTAATTATACTTTTGAAGTTCATGGCAGAACCGATAATTATGAATATACAATATATAACCTGAAAAGTGCGTGTTGTCAATTTTGTATCACCAAATAAATAATTCCACGCCTTAATTCCGTAATAAGAGCCGCAAAGCATTGTCGATAGTACAAAACAACTTGCCATAAATGTTAATAATATTGGGAAAAACGGACAAACACTACCAAATGCTTTTGATGTTAATTCAATGCCTGCAATCCCT
>CALUVX010000160.1 GCA_944324295.1 Candidatus Gastranaerophilales bacterium | reverse complement strand
TGTATCATTCTGAACTCGTTTCAGAATCTTAGTATGAGATGCTGAAATAAATTCAGCATGACAAAATAGTTTTTAATTATTTGGCTCAAGAATTGAAATAACGGCATTGTTAATATCTAAATATTTTCTTATTGTATTTTCCAAATCATCTATGGTTATATCTTCAACATCTTTCAGGTAGTTTTCAATAAGTTTCAAATCCTCACAGACTGTCATATAATAGCCTATTGTCTCTCCTATTTCGGAAACAGTTTCCGCAGAATAAGCAAAACGGGATTTTATTTTTTTCTTTGCTTTTTCAAGTTCTTCTTCTGTTATTATGTTTGTTAAAAGATTTTCTATTTCTTTTTTTACAAGTTCAATTGCCAAATCGCGTTTTTCCGGTTTAAAGTTTGCCTGTACAAAGAAGTTATTTCCGTCTTTAAACTGGTAGTGTTCGGCATTTGCCATATTAAAGATTGGTTCGGGCTGTTTTTCTATTAAATTCTGGTATAATCTTGAACTTGTGCTTTCGCCCAAAATTATACTTATAATATCAAGTTCAATATTTTCTTTCAATTGATTGGCTTTAGGGCCTAAAAATCCTATCATGAGGTATGATGTGTTTGATTTCCCTTTGTTTTCTACAACAATTGTGTGGTCTGTCGGGGAATCAATTTCATTAATTTTTTTAGGAGCATTCGGGCGGCCTTTGAAGTCAAATTCTTTTTCAACCTTTTCTAAAACTTTTTGTTTATCAAAATCACCAACAATAATTGTTGTCATATTTTCAGGAGAATAGAAAGTTTTGTAGTAATTCATTATTTCGTCGCGAGTAACCTGTGATATTATTTCTGGAGTCCCGATAACGTCGCGTTTGTATGGGTGTTTTTTATACATATTGAAGTTGCAGGCGTTATAAACTTTTGTCCAGTTTTGGTCTTTACGCATTCTGATTTCTTCAATTACAACATGACGTTCACGTTTATCCGTAACTTTAGGGTTATTTAAATCAAAAGGAGCACCAATTTCTTCTTCGGGAAGAACAGGATCAAGCATCATATCTGCGTGAAGTTCAATTGCAAGGTTCAAATCGCAATCCTGTGGGCCTTTGGGAAGTGTTACATAATAAAATGTATAATCTTTCCAGGTTGCAGCGTTTACGATTGCCCCTTTAGCCTCAAGAGTTTTATCAAAATATCCGGCTTTGTGTTTATGTGTACCTTTGAACATCAAATGTTCCAAAAAGTGTGAGATGCCGTTATTTGTATCATCTTCGTTTATAGAGCCTGTTTTAACCCAGGTACTCACATTTGCAAGCTCGCCTTCTTTGTGTGCCAAAACAATTTTATGCCCGTTTTCTCTTTCGTAAATTTCAACATCTTCAGTAAGGTACGGATATTTTACTAAGCTTTTTTTCATTTTTTCTCCCTTGATTATAATTCTTTGTAACTATTATAACTCAAATAAAAATTTTTAATGTATAATACTTTTATGAATATTATTAATCGTTTAAAAGGTAAGGTTATTGTTTCCTGCCAGGCAATGCCTTCGGAACCTTTGTATTTGGAAAAATGTATGGTCGCAATGATGAAGTCTGTTGTAAAAGGCGGTGCAGGCGGTTTGCGGGTCGCAGGTGCAAGAGATGTTAAAAATGCAAAGCATCTTTTTGATGTCCCTGTTATCGGCTTAACAAAGCCTGATATTATTCCTTCAAATTGGCAGGAAATTGTTTATATAACACCTACTCTGAAAGAAGTTATAGAACTTGTTGAGGCAGGAGCAGATATTATTGCGTTTGACGGGACAATGAGAGAAAGACCGAACGGGGTAAAGCTTGAAGAATTGATTAAATATGTAAGGATTAATAATCGAGTTTCAATGGCGGATATTTCAACCCTGGAGGAAGGTTTGAATGCTGAAAAACTTGGTGCCAATATTCTTTCAACAACTTTATCGGGCTATACTCAATTTTCTCAAAATCGAGGATCAGGGCCTGATTTTGAATTGTTAAAACAGCTTGTTGATAATACAAATTTGCCGGTTGTTCTTGAAGGTCGTATCTGGGAGCCGGAAGAAGTTGATAAAGCTTTTGAGATTGGTGCTCATTGTGTTGTTATAGGCTCGGCTATTACAAGACCGCAATTGATTACGAAAAGATTTGTGCAAAGGGGGTAGTATATGGCTTTTAAAAAAGCTTTAGCAATTGATGTCGGCGGAACAAAAATTTATAACGCAATAATTAACGAAAAAGGTGAGATTATTTCAGAGGTTGAAAAACGTCATACCCCGAAAACTTTTAATGAGATAAAAGCTGTTTTTGAAGAAATAATTTCTAAATACGAAAAACAGGTTGATGTTATTGCTTTCGCAACCTGCGGAGCTGTTAATAACTCCAATGACGGAATTTTAGGCTCAACAGGAAATATCGCAAAAGAATACCCTTCAATGGATTTTAAAAGTTTAAGCAAAAAACGTATTTTTGTTGAAAATGATGCGAATGCGGCTGCGTGGGCAGAACATATAATCGGTTCATCAAAGGGAATGCCTTATTCCGTTATGCTGACTCTCGGTACAGGTCTCGGCGGCGGAATTATTCTTGACAACAAGCTTTATAAGGGCAAAAACGGCGCGGCAGGCGAGATGCATTTTAAGATGCGTACCGATAAGCATAGACAATGTACCTGCGGAAGCTGGGATTGTTTTGAGGCTTATGCATCGGGCACCGGTTTGAAAAAAACTGCAGAAGAAATTTCCGGCGATACCGAAATAACAACTTATGATGTTATTGAAAATAAAGATAGACCTTTGATGAAAAAAATTCTGGAAAAATGGCAGAATGATATCTTGGGAGGTATAATCGGGCTTGCGAATATTTTTGACCCTGATTGTATTGTATTATCGGGATCAATGGCTGAATTTGTTGATATTGATTATCTTAATATGCAGGCGAATAAGGAAATTGTAACAACTCCTTTTAAGGTTGTAAAAGCTTCAGCCGGGAATTATTCTGGCATGATAGGTGCGGCACTTCTTGCGTTGGGGGTAAAATAACGTGGGTAAGTCCAAAAAACGTATTATTTACAAGGGAAAGAATCTGCAGTTAACAAATTTAACCAGAGATGAAGCAATAAAAGAAGCTGCCGAATATCTTAAATCAAATAAAAAGGAAGCTTACTCTCTTATAACTCTTTTTGGCCTGACAGCTGAAGAAGTTCTTGAGGCCGGTGCTAGTTATGAAGATGTAAAAGGAATGGAAAATCTTTTGGGATGATTAAAACAATTTTATTCTGGCTTGAAAACTCAAGAATTTTTTCTTTACCTATGACACTGCTTTCCTGGCTTGTAATTTTCGTTTTTGCATTAAAGGATGGCGGGAATATTTTTAACGGTATTGCGGCCTTAATAGGAATTTCTTTTGCGCATCTTGCAACAAATTTGTTTGATGATTATGTTGACTATAAAAAATTGACTGAAAATTCCCAAAAATGTAAATGTGCATATATAAAAGAGGGTAAGGCTACATTAAATGATGTTTTAAAAGTTGTTATAATTTATTGTATTTTAGCTTTAACTGCCGGTTTTATTTTATTGATAAGATGCGGGTGGCCGGTTATCGGACTTGCCTTAATCGGTGGGGTTATAACTTTAATTTATGCAAAACTTTCACAGAACGGTTTGAGTGAATTGGCTGTAGGAACTGCTTTCGGACCATTGCTTTTTGAGGGAGTTTATTTTGTAATGACGGGAAATTTTTCTCTTGTTGTATTTGTGATGTCGCTTGCGGTTGTTATGTTTACAATCGGCCTTCTTTATGTGCATACAATTTTGGATTTTGAAGGTGATATGTGCGCACATAAAAAGACTCTTGTCTGCCGTATCGGAGATAAAGATAAGGCTTTAAAAGGTGTGTTTATTGTTTACGGTCTCGGATATATTTTTACCCTGATTCTTGCTTTTATGCTGAAAAATTATTTTATCTTACTCACGTTTGCACTGATACCGCTTGTGTTTGATATGTATAATTCTTTGAAAACATATACCTGTGGCGGAGAAATTAAGGAATTTTATTTCAGGTTGTTGAAGCCCAGAAATCTTATGGTTTATTATTCCTTGTTTGTAGTTTTTTCTTTAATGTATTTTTAGTTTTTTTATTTACATTTTACAGCTGTTGAATTACTTTTTAGGTAATCCGGACATTTTATGTAATCCATATTTTCATATAACAGAATCCAGTTTGCACAGTCATACCCGCTGGTAAGACAATTATTGAGAATCTCTTGTCTGGTTGTTGTAGAGCCTCCAAATTTTACTCTGTCATTAAATACTACTATTTGGAACAAATCTTTCCCGAATACATTTGGCATTTTATCTCCGTTAATGTCATAATATATTACTATTGTTGAATTTTCGCTAAAATCTTTGTTGTGTGTATAAAAAGCTATGGCACTTCCGTCATTAAGTCTGAACATATATCTGTTGCGGTGAGTTATAAAATTTACAATAGCAACCCCTGTAGAGTATGTATAATAATCTTGATTTTTAAAGCAACCTTCTGAAAAGCCGCAATCTTTATTAACATTTAGATATTCTTTAAAATATGATGCGGCAAGTGTTGTTGCTTCCTGTTGAGAATTTGTTTCTCCCCATTCGCCAATTTGTCCGTAATCATTTATTATGCTGACATAAGCCTGAGACATTGTTGAATAAAATTTTTTCAATTTTGTTACTGTTTCTTTTTCTCTATGATTTGCAATTAAGCTCGGCATCGTCATTGCCGCGATAATTCCAATAATCCCTAGAGTTATCAAGACCTCCGCTAGTGTAAAAGCTGATCTTTTAAATAATCTGGAATCCCTTGCTATATTTGTATTTTGCGGGGGGGGGTAGTCTTAAAGGATTTCTATTAAACATTTTTCAACTCCCCTTATTCTGTCATCATTTTTTATGATTTTCGATTTTGTATAGTTTGTTAAGATTTTAAAATTTTAATATTTTAATTTAATTTATTTT
>CALUVX010000159.1 GCA_944324295.1 Candidatus Gastranaerophilales bacterium | reverse complement strand
GCGGAGAAATCGTTAAAGCCGGAAATATCCTTGTTCGTCAAAGAGGAACTAAAGTTCACCCTGGTAACAATGTAGGTATCGGTTCTGATGATACATTATATGCCTTGATTGACGGTCAGGTGAAATTTGAAGCACACAGACGCGACAGAAAACAGGTGAGCGTTTACGCTGTGTAAAGTTTAAAAATTTATAAAACATAAAAACAGATTGCAAATAAAATTATTTGTAATCTGTTTTTTTATTAGCAGAATATTATTAAGAAATTTTTACAAATACCTTCAAATATTAAAGTTTTTTCAAAAATTTCCGATATAAAAAATGTAATCAGAAAACTAACGGAGAATTTTAATATGTTAAAAAAGATAGTATCACCTTCGTGTAATGTATGCGACAGTGTGGAATTTATATTAAGAGGAGCGAGAAAGCGCCGTCATTTGGCGTTAGCAGCCGCAAAGATGATTAATGCGGATGCAGGGATTCAGGCACGACTGCATGCAGTAAAGTAGTGCTTATTGTTTAGTAAGAATTTGAGAGTTTATATTTAAAAAGACCGATTTAATCGGTCTTTTTTTTTATTTATTATTTAATAAAATTACATCCACGGTTTTACCAAAAATTTCAGGGCTTTTCCCTCTATATGCTGTTTCAAAGCCCACTCAACCTTTTCAAGCGGAATAGTATCAGTTATAAGTTTTTCAACTTCAACATCCCCGGATGCGATATAGTCAAGTGCCATTCTAAAATATTTTGGCGTGTGATGGAACACACTCATAAGCTTTATATCTCCGTAATGCATTTTAGTTGTATCAAAAGTTACGGTTGAACCGGATTTACAGCCTCCAAAAAAGTGAACCGTACCGCCAGGACGTACACAGGAAAATATTCTTTCCCAAATTTCAGGCAATCCTACACATTCAACTGCCACATCAAGACCTCTGTGTTCTTCTGTGTATTCCCTGAATATTTTTTCAGGATTTTGATATTTTGTCAAATCAATAATTTCATCTGCATGAGCAAATTCTTCCGCAGCTTTCAGCTTTATAGGATTTCTTCCCGCTGCTATTACCTTTGCTCCCTTTAGTTTTGCAAGGCGTGCAAACATCAAACCTATAGGCCCTATTCCGATAATCCCGACAGTTTGTCCTGTTTATATTTCTGTCCTTTCAACACCGTGAACAACATTTGCCAAAGGTTCACAAAATGCAGCCTTATCAAAACTCAAATTATCAGGCAAAATAAGCATATTTTTCTTTACAATACGAGCAGGAACAGTTATATATTCAGCATAAGCGCCATTAAGGAGGTCAAGATTTTCACACAAATTATATTCTTCTTTTTTACAGAAGAAACAGTGCCCGCAAGGAGCTGAATTTGCGGCAACAACCCTGTCTCCTGCTTTTACATTTTCAACACCTTTCCCTACTTTTTCAACAATTCCTGAGAATTCATGCCCGAAGCCTGAAGGAACAGATTTTATAAGGACAGGATGACCGCGTCTGTAAGTTTTCACATCAGTACCGCAGGTCAATGCTGACATAACTTTCACTACAACTTCGCCTTCCTCAGGCGGCTTTACCATTACTTCTTCTAATTTTATATTCTGTGGTCCATAATATTGCACAGCCTTCATCACAAATTCACCTACTCTTTTACTTTAATATACGCTTTCATTATCTTATTAGACATTGTGTCATCAAAAGCTTTTTGAATATCATCAAATTTGTATTCAGTTGAAATACCTTTAACTATTACTTCACCATTTTTTAACAATTCAAGAGAATCTTTTAAATCTTCAGGAGATGGCGAGTAACTTCCAAGAACTGTCAGCTCTCTATAATAAATTTCATTATTTGGATAAGAAGATTCATCATGCGGAGTGCTTGAAAACACGAGAATTTTCCCACCGTTTCTGACATATTTCAATGCTGTATCAATTGCTTTATCAGCCCCTGATGTCATAAAAATACAATCAGCCTTGTAATCATGCGGTAATTCACGAACATCATAAGATTGAATACCCAAAGACTCTAAGAATTCAATTCTTTCTTTGAGTAAATCACATCCAGTAACATTGGCTCCAAAGGCTTTTAACGCCTGAGCAGAAAGAATTCCAATCGACCCTAAACCAACAACAAGAACCTTATCACCATGTAAAAGATTTGCTCTCTTGACAGCTCTTATAATACATCCCAAAGGTTCATAAAAAGAAGCTTCAATGTCCGTCAAATTGTCTGGTTTTAAATGAGCGACATTTCTAAGATGTTCCTCGCTCAAATAAACATATTCCGAAAATCCACCCGGACGTATATTAGTGGACTTAAAATGTTCACACATAGAGACATTTCCATGCCTGCAATAAACACATTGACCGCAAGGGATATGGTGAGAAGTTACAATTACATCACCATTTTTAAATCCGGTTTCTGAATTTATATCAACAATCTCCGCAACTATTTCATGTCCGAGAACAGTTCCATCTTTTGCAATTTTGTGAACAAATTTCACGATATCAGACCCGCAAAGACCGCACCCATGAACTCTGACAATTGCGCCTTTTCTTCCCTCCAGCTTGATATTGTCAGCATTTTTTAGAATAATTTTATTATTATCAACAACCGCCGTTTTCATATTTAAAAAAAAAAAAAAAATCTTATCACAAACTTGAAAAGATAAAA
>CALUVX010000158.1 GCA_944324295.1 Candidatus Gastranaerophilales bacterium | reverse complement strand
CATAGAACTTCTTTCATTTTTTTTATTTTATGCATCATTTTCGGGTTCTGGGCAATAATGTTGCTGTCAAGGTTTTTTATGACATATTTTTTTTCTTTAATAAGTTTATATACATCGGTTAAAAGTTTTGTACTGTCGGCATCTTTATAAAGTTCATCAGTGTCTGGAAAAAGTGTTCCGATATCTGCAAGAGCGAGAGCTCCGAGCATTGCATCAATAATCGCATGGATTAAAACATCTGCATCAGAATGACCTAAAAGCCCTTTTTCATGAGTAATTTTAACCCCGCCGATTATTAAATCCCTGCCTTCTGTAAGTTTGTGAATATCGTAGCCCAGTCCTATTCTGTACATTTTTATCCTCAAATTATATTACAAATTTATTAACTGCTTTTACAAATCCGTTATTGTCAACAGTATCTGTTATAAAATCGGCACATGCTTTCAATTCGGGTGTGGCATTTCCCATTGCAACTTTTATTCCGCCTGATTTTAAAAGTTCAATGTCGTTATTTTGATCGCCTATTGTAAGAATTTCATCTTTTTTTATACCCCATTTCTTGCATAAAAATTCTACGGCATTTGATTTTTTTGCATCTTTGTTTGAGATTTCGCAAAAATACGGCGTTGATTTTACGATATAAAGTTCTGGATATTTGCCTTGAAGGTAGTTGACCCAGCTTGTTACTGTATCGGCATCACCATATTTTATTGCAAGAATTTTGTTTACATTCTTTATCTCAAGGCTTTCAAACGGGCAGACTGTGTATTTAATATACCTTGCATCCGTATATTCTTTTATTGTTGCATCATCTTTTTCTACGTATAATACATCGTCCATATACAGATTTATATGAATATTATTCTCTTTAGCCCATTTAATTATTTCTTTTGCATGTTTGGGATCTAAATCTTTTCTGTAATAAACTGTTCCGTTTTCTTTATTTTCTTTAATCATTCCGCCTTGATAAGACACAATAGGTGTATCAAGCTCGAGTTCATCGGCCAGAAATGTAGCAGCTTTATGCATTCTGCCTGTTACAAGAACAACTTTAACCCCGCTTGCGGTAAGTTTTTTGATGCAGTTTTTTACTTCTGGAGTAAAACTGCCAAAATCCCAGTTTAGAATTGTTCCATCTATATCTGTTGCTACCATTTTAATTTTTTTATTATCAGGCATATTTTACCCCTTAATCTCTGCTCTTAATAAGGCGCAAAGCGTTTTTGCGTCATTAATTTCACCTTTATTAATCATTTTTAATACATCATCGTATTTGTATTCAAAAGCCTGGATAATTTCACCTTCATCCGGGTGGCAGTGGGTGAATTCTAAATCTTCAGCTTTATAAAGATAAAGTTTTTCATCGCTGTAACCCGGGGATGTGTAGACATAACCTAAATCTGTCCATTTGTTAGCGCAGTAGCCTGTTTCTTCTTCCAACTCACGTTTTGCAGCTTCAAAAGGGTCTTCTCCCTGTTCAAGTTTACCTGCGGGGAGTTCAAAAAGAATTTCTTTCATAGGATAGCGGAATTGTTTAACCAGAAGCACTTTATCTTGTTTTAACGCTAAAATTACGACTCCGCCCGAGTGTTTAATAACTTCTCTGCAGGATTCTTTACCCGTAGGAAGTTCTATTTTATCTTTATAAAGTTTTACTACTCTTCCGTCAAAAATAAGATTTGAATCAATAGTTTTTTCCGTAAATTCCATACCCTAATATTAACATGAAAAATAATAAATTGTTTTTATATAATTTATAACATAATAATTCCTTGCCATACACAAAAATAGAATAATTTCTCATTCTGAGCCTATAATATGAGATTTTTCGAGCTATGCCCTCAGAATTACATTTAGGCGAAGAATCGCATTACTGTTATGTCTACCATGGGATGATTACGATTTATAATAATTAGTTTACGGTATATTTATTACCACACGTTATTTTTATCAATTTCCCAGCCGTTTCTCATAATTTTCTCAAAGCAGTAATATCCTTGTCCGTTTTTACTGCAATCAGAATTAATTTCTTCATCGGATTTATTTCGTCCGGCAGGAACAAAGCCCCTGTCGGAAAATACAAATGCAAAAGTATCTTTTCCAATAACATTAGGTAATTTTTTTCCGTTAATATCTACATAAATTACTATAAAAGCGCCACTGTCAATCCCGACTCCCCAAAACTCCCCGTCTGAACCGGCTCTATAAGTATCCACACTTACGGAGTAACCATCAATAGTATTGAAAACAACAATACCGTAGCCTATGCCCTTATTTCCGCTGTCGTATTTTGGAGTTCCTCCGTTGAGAAGTTTAGTACCGGTATCTGCCCAGCATCCTGCTTTATTAAAACATTCCTGTGTTATTTTTAAGTAAGGTTTGAGTGCATCGTAATACCAGCTTTCGACGTTTTCTAAGCTATCACCGATTACACTCAGCGATGAATAATCTCCATCTCTTTGTACAGTAAATAGCAAGGCCTGAGACATAACCGAATACATTTTTTTTAATTGAGTAACCGCAACTTTACTTCTGTAATTTGCGATTAAATTTGGTAAAGTCATAGCGGCAACAACCCCGATAATTCCAAGAGTGATTAAAACTTCTGCCAAAGTAAAACCGTATTTGCCGTTATTACTCATATATTAGCCTTTCTGCAATATTCTAAACATAATTGCTCGTATAATTATATAATTACTCGTATATGAGTAATATATTAATTAATTTAACTGATTTTGTCAAGTAACTTATAATCAGAAAATGAAAGCTCGAAATAAAATAAAATCTTTGATTGCACTGCGCTGTCTGACAATTACAAAACTTGCTCAAATGATGAAAGAAAAAACAGGAAGTCCTTATACTTTTAAAAGTCTTACGGGAAAACTGCAAAGGGGGACTTTATCATTGGATGAAGCATATATAATTGCTGATTTACTCGGTTATGAGCTTGAATTTATAGATAAGTTGAAATAATTATAAAGCTCTTATTATTGCTTTGATGTTTATATCCGTAACTTTCAATAACGCTACAGTCCTTGCGGTTTCATCAAAATTGCCCAGATTTTTAAGAACTTCGGCTGTTTTTAAAATAAGTGTTTGATTATTTGATTTTAAAAGTTCGCGGACTGCAAAAACATCTGTTGCAAAGTCAAGTGCAGTAAAGACAAAAGGACTGTCTTCTTTCAATTCATCATTTATATATTTTTCTAAATCCTTTTTATTAACACTTTTTAGCAGTTTTTTAATATCATTAATTTCGTTTTTTGTCTCTTTGTCTTCATCAAAAAGATATTCGTCATTTTCCGTCAGTGTATCAAATTTTTCCTGCGCATTAAGAATTACTATAGCGTATTTGCTGTCATCATAATTATTAATGAGTTTTTCAAAAACTTCAAAAAGTTCAAAGTCAAACACAACCGATAAAGGTAAAATTTCTCCGAGACCGTTAATTATGTAATTTATCACAAGCAGAGCATCCTCGTATGATTTGTCAATCAAATCAAAGAGGCTTTCAAGATATGGAATTTCACCGGCAATATTTTCAGGCATGGCCGAATTTTTCATAGTATCAATAATTGCGGGTACTGCAGATTTATTACCATACGCAACGAGAAATTTTACTGCTGCAAGCTTATCAAAGTCATCTCCGCAGTGCAGCTTTGTAATTGCAATATTATAAGATTCAGCATCATTCCATTGAGCAAGTGCTGAGGCGCAGTTTTGGACGAGATATTCATTTTCCGAATACGCATTCATAACCAAAAATTCATGTGCCAGCGGATCTTGAATTTTTGCAAAATATTTTGCGGCATAAATTTTTTCTTCTGTTGTGCCGTTTTCAAATTTGTCAAGGAGAATATCCGTTAAATCTTCATCGGCATATTTTATTAAAGAGGAAACGATTACATCTTCATAAAAAGGTGAATAATATTTTAGAAATTCAATCAAATTATGATAATTTTTTTCGTTAATTTGACCTGCAATTCTATCGGCAACGTTATTTTTAACGAAATCGAATAAAAAATCGTCATTATCAACAAGCTCTTTAAAAAGTTCTGTATCGCAATCATTAACTAAATGATGTGCAACAGCTTCATAGTCATTTTTATTCTTGCCGGTTAGTTTTTTTAATTGTTCGTTCATAAAAATCTTTCATAAATTGATGATAATATTTATTGTAACACAAATACAAATCTCGTTTAAATGTAAGAAATTTGGGACTTATATCGCAGTTTACACTAAACAACATCTTAAATGTCTCCCTGAACTTGTTTCAGGGTCTATCAATATAGAGATTCCGAAACAAGTTCGGAATGACAGTATGACTGTATTTTGAATACATGTAAGTGTAAACTGCGATATAAGTCCCCAGAAATTTTAAAGTATACAAGCAAACTTCAGTTGTCTCAAGGCCTCTATAGACCAACCAGTTTCAGAATATAAATTTTGGATACTCAGATTGGTTAATATATCCGCAATAACCATTTTGTTTAATGACATTTATATATAAAATATCCTTTTTATTAATCCAAATAGAATACAGTAATAACTTTGTGTCCTTCTTCTGCGTATTGAACGGCGTTGTGTAAAGTTTTACTTGTATGTGATAAGAAACAGATTAATTGGTTGCAGTCGTCTATAATTTCTCTGTTGCAGACTCTTGAAGCATCTGCAAGTGTCATCATTGCACGGTCGGGGTGTTCAACGATATTCGGTACGCCTATTAGCTGGTTTTGAACATCAGAAGGCTGCTGGCCGATAGTTTGAGGTAAAATAACTTTCAACTTGTCCGGGTTAGCTTTCATTGCTCCGCGGATAGCCGCCGCGTTTGTACCTGAAGAACCTCCTGAGGTAATAATTGTGTTTCCTTGCATTACAAGAGCAGTTGTTAAAGTTTCAATCATCTGCTGGTGAGTAATAGGAAGGTTGCGGCTTCCGATTATCGCAACTCTTTTTGCAGACTGTTGAATTGTCGCAAGTTCCATTGCAAGCTCATCTACAGTATCTGGTGAATCTGACGCCACGGTGTCCATATCTTCGTCGATTGGTACCATAATTGAATTTTGTTTTTCATTGTTTTCGTCTTCAGATCCCATAAATACTTTAATATCGTCAGTTTTCACCATTTTTCCTACTTTCTGATTGCAATCTTTACGTTTTTAGTTTATGCTGATTATATCACAAAAATTTGATTTTGGGAATA
>CALUVX010000157.1 GCA_944324295.1 Candidatus Gastranaerophilales bacterium | reverse complement strand
ATTTTTTGTATTTCTTGCAGTTATGGCAAAAAGTATTCAGGCCGGCGGTTCTCAGGCAATGTCTTTTGGAAAAAGTAAAGCGAAAATGCTTCTTGACAGTAAAGTAAAAACAACATTTAAAGATGTTGCGGGAATTGACGAAGAGAAAAAAGAACTTGAAGAAATCGTTGACTTTTTGAAAAACGGTGATAAGTACATAAAACTAGGTGCAAGAATTCCGAAAGGAGTTCTGCTTGTAGGCCCCCCGGGAACAGGTAAAACTTTGATGGCAAAAGCAGTTGCCGGAGAAGCAGGTGTTCCGTTCTTTTCAATAAGCGGATCTGATTTCGTTGAAATGTTTGTAGGTGTTGGTGCCAGCCGTGTAAGAGATTTATTTGAACAGGCAAAAAAACATCAGCCATGTATTATATTTATTGATGAAATTGATGCCGTTGGACGCCAGAGAGGTGCAGGTATGGGCGGCGGCCATGATGAACGCGAACAAACACTGAACCAGCTGCTTGTTGAGATGGACGGTTTTGATGAAAACACAAATATTATTGTAATTGCGGCAACTAACAGGCCTGATATATTAGACAACGCATTACTAAGACCAGGCAGATTTGACAGGCAAATTTATATTAATGCTCCGGATGTCAGAGGAAGAGAACAAATTTTGAAAGTTCATGCAAAAAACAAACAGCTTGAACCGGAAGTTGATTTAAAAACTCTTGCAAAACGTACACCCGGATTTACCGGAGCAGATTTGCAAAACCTTTTAAATGAAGCCGCACTTTTAGCTGCACGTCATAACAAAGATAAAATTTCAATGGAAGATATTGATAATTCAATAGACAGAGTTATCGCCGGTATTGAAAAGAAAAGCAAAGTTATGACCGATGAAGATAAAGAATTAACATCTTACCATGAAGTAGGCCATGCACTTCTTGCGAAACTACTGAAAGACGCCGACGAACTTCACAAGGTTTCTATTATACCTCGCGGCTATGCTCTTGGTGTAACCTGGACTAAACCAAAAGATGAAAAAGTTCACACCAATAAAGCAAAGTTATTAGCACAAATTACTGTATCTCTGGGCGGCAGAGCTGCTGAAGAAATAGTTTACGGCAAAGACAGAGTAAGCACCGGAGCCTCACAAGACCTTGTAAACGTTACCAATATCGCAAGAAAAATGGTTACAGCCTGGGGAATGTCAGACAAATTAGGTAACATGGCTTACGGCAAAAACCAGGAAAACGTATTTATGGGCAGAGATTTCGGCCACCAGAGAGATTACTCGGAACAGGTTGCATTTGAAATTGATGAAGAAATGAAACGCATCGTTGACGAAAAGTATGAAGAAGCAAAAAAACTTTTAAGCGAAAACAGAGATATGCTTGAAGCAATCTCAAAAGAACTTTTAGATAAAGAAACAATTGATGCTGATGAGTTTCAGGAAATTATGAACAGAGTAGCAAGTGAAAGACAAAGTTAAATATATTTTACAGGTGCCTGTATTTGAGGCTGAAACAAATCTGGCGAATGACTGCGACATATTAGGCATAAAATTTACGGAAGACAACTGGGAAAATGAATTGGAAACATTCAAAAAACTTCTTCCGAAAATAGACAAACCCTTAATGATAAGAGGATGCGGAAACGATTCCGTTGATATAAATCTTCTTCCTGCCATTATGGAAACTCTGGACAGAGAATGCATAATCGGCATCGCAAATGAAAATAATTACAAAAATATTGTACCGTCAGTCATAAAAGGCGGACATAAACTTATTATCCGTACACCGATTGATATTAACCTTGCAAAAGAGATGAATATTTTAACCTCTGATATGGGGCTTGAGTTAGATAAAATATTAATGGATACCGATATCGGCGGACTCGGATACGGTTTTGAATACGGCTACAGTATTATGGAGAAGATTAAGCTTGAAGGAACAGGAGAAAACGGGGACAAATATCTTGATATGCCTTTGATTTCTTTTGCGGCGGAAGAGACCGCCAAGACAAAAGAAGCAAAAGATAACAACCTTGCTTTATACCTTGAAATAACTTCGGCCTCCGGAGTTCTGGCCGCCGGAGCCAATTACATTGTGCTGACAAAACCGCAAGCGGTAAAAGTAATGAAAGGACTTGTATGACAGAGCTTTCAGGGTTACAAATATTTAAATACCTTCCGGCCGCAAAAAAAGCAGAACATACAAACTGTAAAGAATGCGGCTGTCCGACCTGCATGGCATTTGCGCTGAAACTTGCAAAGCACAATATTGATATTGAAAAATGCAAATATATAACCGATGATTTAAAAGAAATATATGAACAAAATTCAAAAGAACCGCAAAAAACAGTTGATATAAACGGAATAAAAATCGGCGGAGAAAATATTTTGTACAGGCACGAAAAAACATTCGTAAACCGGACTGCAATCGGGATTATAATTGATTTAAACAAACCCGGCTGGAAAGAAAAATTTGAACAGGTTAAAAACTTTGAAATTACAAGGGTAAACGAACACCTGAAAATTGATTTGATAATAACAAAAAACGGAACACTGCCCGAGTGTATAACTTATGAGGATTACAAAAAACTTCCGATAAAAGAAATTGTTGATGAAAATTTTTCCAAAACAGCAGATGAACTTATTGAAACACGCAAAAAAGCTGTTCTTGAAAAAGACGAAAATTATTCATCTCCCGTCTGCGTTTATTTTAAGCATACAGAAGATTTAAACCTGCTTTGTGCCAGAGCATCTTATTATATCTGTAAGTACGCCAATATGCTTGTGTTTGAGGATTTTAATCCGTATTTGGTAACATCATTAATGACCTTAAGACAAAATATTTTCACAGATCCTCAAAAACCCCTGCAGGTTGAATCAAAGATTTATGAATTTAATAACCCTGATAAAAATTCTCTCATCTTTATGACAACAAACTTTGCGCTTACGTTTTTTGCGGTGGCAAATGAACTTGAAAGCCTGCCTGTTCCGTCATATTTGATTGTAACGCCGGCAGAAGGAATGAGCGTTTTAACAGCCTGGTCAGCCGAAAAATTCACCGCACAAATGGTTGCAAAAACTCTAAAAAAATTCGACCTTGCAAATAAAGTAAAAAACAGAAAGATAATAATTCCGGGGCTTCTTGCGCACATGAAAGACGAGCTTCAGGAAGAAATAAAAGATTTTGAAATCGTAGTCGGCACAGTAGAAGCTTTTGCAATCGGTGATTTTGTAAAAAATATGGCTAAAAAATAAAAATCAGTTGTAACTATTTGAAGTTTATTCTAATCAGGGGTAAACTCCAATAAATCCGAAATTTTGCAGTTGAAATACTTGCATAACAAGTCAAGAGTTGCCGCGTCATAAGCAGTTGTTTTATTATTTCGCCATCTTGACAATGTATTTCTGCCTATACCTGTTTTAAGAGCTATCTCCTTAGCCGTAGTCTTATGCTGCCAGATTATGTCATCCAATTTGCAAACTATCATACTAAAATTATAAATTTATTTTAAATAACTTGACAATTTGCACTATATATGGTATTTTGTGCACTATATATAGTGCACAAAATTAAAGAAGGTTTATATGATACTGGAAGCGTTGGAATTTATGGCGGAGTTTGAGCAATGTTTTCTTGACATGGTAAAAAAAATTTTTCTTTGCAACGTTAATGCAATTCTTGATGATATAATCCCGGAAAATACAATATATCAGCTCAGAACTTGGTAGTATGACCTAGCAGATATCATTGAATTTTACTACACAGTTTAGCAAAAATTTTTTTTTACCGGTTTTATATCAGTTATGAAAATAACTTATTCCCCGAATAAACAACATTTTAACGGATTATATTTTAAAAATGTTTCGCCAGAGGTACAAACAGCACTCAAAGAATCAGCCGCCGTAAAAAATATAAGTGAAACTTATGACATTTTTATTTCACAGTATCAAAAGAACACAACCGGCAACTTTGGCAAAGCGGTTGAATACGGACTTAAATATAAAATACGGGAAATTGCTCCGAATTTATTTCACAAAACCCCAGAATTTACCATAAAAGGCTCCTCTGACTTTGCCCTAAATCCGGAGCTTTACACAAACAAAACAGATATGGAAAAAACAATCACAGAGGATCTTGTAAAAGAAGCAGAATTAATCGATACAGACTTTTTTAAAAACTTTAAATAATTTTTGCAAACGACAAAAAGTAATCGGAAATTATATTAACCAGCATAGGCAGAATCCAAACCATTATTGCAGCGCCCAAAACCGGCTTAAATAAGAAGCTCAGCTGGAATACGTTTACCTGAGGAGCCGTTTTTGAAATTACCCCGAGAATAATATCCTGCCCTAAAGTTGCAAGAAGTATGGGAGAGGCTATTTGAAGCCCCATAAACAAAACATTTGAGGATAATTGAACAAGATAATCCATATTTACAAGCTGTTGTAGAGGAATTATTGTTGCATCAAGAGGAAATATTTCAAAACTTCTGATAAGTGCCGATAAAAGCCAGTAAATACCGCCCAGCTGTATAAAAATTATCAATCCCAAAAGCTGAAAACATTTACCCAGAATAGATACCTGAGATGAGGTTGTAGGATCCAGCACCATAGCGGAAGAAAGCCCCATCTGCATATTAATCATATCACCGCCCGCATCTACCGCAAGCAGAATTAACTGGGCTATATAACCTATCATCGCCCCGACTACCATATTCAAAAGGATTGATAATGCAAAAGATTCCTTAATTATTGTTACTTCCGGTTTTGCAACACAGGTTAATACAATTGTTATTAATAAAATAAGCCCAAGCTTTACCATACCCGGGATTTCCCTTCTGTTAAAAACAGGAGCAAGTCTGAAAAAACCGAGCATTCTTGCAAAAATAAATATGCCCGCCGCTAAATATGCGTTAAGCATAGGAAACATCTTCATTAATTCTTCAATGATATGCTCCAAATCTACTTATCCTCCGTTTCAGGTTTGTCCAACGGGAAAAATATAAAATCATCCCCGTTTGTAAATGTTGTTTTTTCCGGTGTAACACTAACATTTACAATAACATCTTTATCATAAAGCTTTACAGTAATTTCAGCATTACCTTCTCTTTTAGCCTTCACAATAATTGTGTCTTTTTTATTGTCAATATTGAAAAAAGGAAGCACCGAAACTATACTTTCATCGCTGGAAGAAACTGATTTTACCGGTTTATCGGAATTAATAATGTAATCCTCAAACGCAAAAGCATTAAGTGGTGTTAACGTTATTGAAATCAATAATAAAAACTTTTTCATATCTTATTGTCCTAATATTTGATTTGTTTCTACGAAATTTGGTCTTGGCATAGGTGTCTGCGGACTAGAATAATATTTAGTCTTTTGCTGCTGGTCAATAAACGGCACCTTACCCGGATTTTTCATAATGTCATCTATTGAAGACTGGTTTTTAAACTTATCATTCATCTCATGCTCAAAAGGCGTTGTATATTTGAAATAATCAGCAGGCAATACATAAGAATCATTTTTTGAAACAAGGTTAAACGCCATAGACATACCGTCAATTACAAAACCTTTTAACATATTTATAAACCCGATGCCGCCGATTACAATAACCAGAAAAACTCCGAGAATTTTAGGAGCAGCCGCAATCGTCTGTTCCTGAACCTGCGTAACCGCCTGTAAAATACCTACAACAAGACCTATACCGGCCGCAACAAGTACACAGGGCATTGATATTGCAAGCATTAATAAAAAGCCTTTTGCTAAGTATTCAACTAAAACTTCCATTTTTTATCCTCGTTTTCTCAGTTTTTAATTATAACTTGTAACCAGCCCCTGAACAATCAATGCCCAGCCGTCAACCGCAATAAATATTAACAGCTTAAACGGCAGTGATATAATCGTAGGAGATAACATAAACATACCAAGTGCCAGCAAGATGTTTGCAACAACCAGGTCTAAAACAATGAACGGAACAAATATAATAAATCCGATTTCAAAAGATGTTTTCAATTCGCTTATAATAAATGCCGGAGCAACCTGCCAAACCGTTATCTCATCGGGACTTTTCGGAGGCTGCCCTTTTGAAGCTTCTATAAAGAATGCTAAATCACTTTCCCTCGTCTGCTTCATCATAAATTCTTTCAAAGGTTTTGAACCCTCATTAATTGCCTCAACAATATTCTGATTTTTATGATATGGAACAGACCCCATTTCGTACATTTTTTGGAATGTCCCGCCCATTGTGTAAAAAGTCAAAATCATTGCAAGTCCGACAATTACGATTGACGGCGGAACCTGTTGTGTACCCAGTGCTGTTTTTAGCATCGAAAAAACTATAACAAATCTCAAAAAACTTGTCATACAGCAAAAAACCAGCGGTATTAATGAAAAAACCGTCATTAATATCAGCATTTGTAAAACAGGATTCATATCTTTTATAATCGTATCCATTTGTATTCCTCTAAATGTTATTTATAATATTTTTGAAAACTTTTTTTGATGATTTTGAAGTTGAAGCTTTTTGGAAATCCACAATTGAAGGAAGTTCATCAACACTGCATTGTTCATGTTTTTTCAATACTGATGTTTCCTCTGTAGAATTAATCTGCGGTGTTGGAACAGAAGGCAGTTTGTCCCCGAGCTTTGAAATAAGAGTTGTCCTGCCGACATCTGATGCAACAAGAAATCTCTCATTTCCCGCCCTTACGACATAAAGTTCTTTTCTCGGCGCGAGACTTATACATTCCTCAACATTTAAAAATTTTGATTTTGAACTTGTTGTAAGTGAAAACTTTTTATACACAAAGACGGCCAGAAAAATAATCCCGATCATTGCCGCCGTATAAACTATGAAATTTAATAAATAAGTACTCATTATCCCTCCAGAAAAATATATTATATATCCTCATCCTCAAGTTCGAAATCACTGTAATCAAATTCATCTTCATCCGGATTCTGGCCCTCAGGCTGCTGCATCGGCTGTTCAGGCATATTTCCATCGTCGGCAAAAGTATCTTCACCTTCATTTGCAAAATCATCATTTTGCTCCGGCAAAGTATTTTGACTTTCATCAGATTTTGGAGACGGCGCAATAACCTCATCAATTTTTACACCGTATCTGTCGTTTACTATAACAAGTTCTCCTCGCGCTATCGGTTTATTTTCAACGCTTAATGTAACTTTATTATCATATATGGATGTCAAATCTACTACCAAACCTTTTTCTATATTTTTTAATTCGCCGAGAGTAATTTTAACCGTATCAAATTGAGCACTCATCTCAACTTCAATACTGTCCCAGAGATTTGTATTATCTGCCATATCTTCATTTCCTCCATCGTTATCCACCGGCATAACCAGTCCCAAATTCGGGTTTAAATTAATATCTGTTTCATAATCTTTAAATTTTAAAACCATGTGCTTAATATCGCTGTCATCAAAAACAACGATATCGTCAATTTCAATATTTTTTACATCAATAAGTTTAAATCTTGTAGTTCCTATTTTAACAGCAACATCAATTACACTTGTTGAAAAATCTCCATAGTCAAATTTGTCGCTCTGAGATGTAACAACATCGGGATTCAAAAGTTCTTCGGGTAAAGTTATAATAAACTTGGCAACTTTGCCGTTATCCACATCTTTTATTAAAAAAGTCAGATGTACAACATCAAAATTAGTCCTCTTTAAAACAGGCGGAGAAGGAATTAAAAATTGGGAAAGCGAATTGAACATAAAATCGTTAAATGAAGTAATTATTTTTGCTTCCAAATCAGTCAACTTATTAAGATTAAAACGAGAATTCGGTTTACCGAGAATTTTATCAAGGATAAGAGCTACAGCTTCTTCTGAAGAGCGAAAAAACATATCATGAAGTTTATCAATACGTATTTTGGTAACAAAATATGCTTCCTTATCCATTAAAGTATTAATGTTTTTACTTATACCTAACAATATAAATTTAAAACCTGGAAGAAAAAATTCATCACAAGATGATTGAACAGCAGGAACATAAGAATTGGCGAACCAATTGTACTGCGCATACAATTCTTTATAGTCTGTTGAGTTGATTTTTTCGTTTCCCATACTTTAAATTTTCTATCCCTTGTTCAAGTCTGTAATAAAGAGCTTTCCCCATAAATACAATAGAATATTTGTAAAAACTTCACATCAATCATTTAATGGATATTTTGAAAAAATCAACTTTCTTTATAAAATATATGTATGACAAAAAATGTTTATATCCACATACCTTTCTGTAAATCAAAATGTAAATACTGTTCTTTTGTTTCATATCCCAAGCTTGAACTAAAAGATGAGTATATAAAAGCTCTGGTAAAAGAAATAAAACATTCATATAAAGGTGAATTGGCAAATACTATCTATTTTGGTGGAGGCACACCATCCTTATTAAAAGAAGAAGAATTTGCCCAAATACTAAACCTTTTCAATACTGATTACAAAACGGAGATTACGGTTGAGCTTAATCCAGAAACAATTACATTAAACTATCTGAAAAATCTAAAAAAAACAGGAATAAACCGGCTAAGTTTCGGCTGCCAGACATTCAATGATGAAATTCTTAAAATTATCAGCCGACGCCATAGCTCAAAAGATGTTGAAAATGCCGTTAATTATGCACGTAATACAGGATTTGACAATATAAGCCTTGATTTTATATATGGTTTACCCGAACAAAACATTTACGATTTCGAAAAAGATTTGAAGCACGCAATAAAAATTGGTGTTGAACATATCTCTTTATACGGACTTAAAATAGACGAAAATTGTTATTTCGCTGAACATCCGCCCTCAAATCTTCCTGATGAGGACACACAGGCCGAAATGTATCTGAAAGCAATAGAAATTCTTACACATAATAATTTTTTGCATTATGAAATAAGTAATTTCGCAAAACGAGGATACCAGTCCAAACACAATCTTAACTACTGGAATAACAATACGTACTATGGCTTTGGAGCCGCAGCGCACGGTTATGAAAACGGAATAAGATATTATAATGCTTCAGACCTTGATGAATATATAAAAAATCCACTGTGCCATAAACACACTCATAAACTCTCTATGCAAGAGCAATTAGAGGAAGAAATTTTTCTCGGATTTAGAAAAATGGAAGGTATAAATATAGAAAAAATAAACAAAAAATTTAATATAGATTTCCGTGAAAAGTACTCTGCTATTATAAATAAGTATATTTCTTATAAGTTTCTAAAAGAAACTAATAGCGGTTTTTCATTAACAAACGAGGGAATATTAATAAGTAATACCATATTAGCAGAATTTTTAGAATAAAAAAATCCGATATTTGAAATATCGGATTTTTTTTATTATTAATTACTATTTTATTTATTTTCAGAGTTTCCTTCTTGTTTATTTTCTTGTTTATTGTTCTCAGAACCTCCTGTTTTTGGCTGCTCTTGAGTGTTTGGCTTTTCAGCGTCAGGAGTTCCTGGCTTTTTGGAATCAGTAGCGTCAGATTTGGGAGTATCAGGAGCCTTTTTGTTATCTGCAACATCTTCTGTTTTTTTACCTCTGATTTTATTCCAAAGATTTTCGCCGCTCTTACCGATTTTGTAGAAGAAGTTATTAACCTTTTCACCAAATTTAAGTTTTTCTGCTCCTTCAGCAACCTGCTTTTCAACAATTTTTCCTTTACCAACAGCAACACTCAAGCCTACATAAGCAGCAAGAAGCAACGCCGCAACAGAACCTATAATTGCAGGAGCTTTACTTTTTTTAGTTTCTGCATTGTCTGCTCCATCTTTTTTCTCAAAAGAATCGGCAGGAGCATCAGCTTTTGGAGCCTGAGTAGTAAACTTGCCAGGAGAATTAATTAAATCCTGATGGTTTACGGGGGCCACATCACCGCGGAAATTAACATTGGAAACAGAACTTATCATTGGAAAAACCTCCTTTTATTACACACTTATATATCAATTCAATTTCACACTAAACTAAAAACGACTGATAAATTAATTTTGTCCGAAAAGAAAAACTTTTTCAACAATTGTTACAAAAATTTACAAAAAAATTGGAATATTTTTCTATTGAGTGTCATCTTATTGAATAGAATAGGAGAAAAAGCATGGCAACAGAACAAGAAACATTAATTTATATTGAAGATCAGGATAAACATGACGCAAGTGCTGCAGCAAACGCGTTTGCTCATAAAAATACAAAAAACAGAGCATATATAAATACATTAGGCGCAGAATTGGCTATTAAATATCTGGCATCTGAAAATATTGATGTTTCCAATATTCACAATATTCATTCTATTAAAAAAATTCTTGAAGAAATGGATATTTCGGATATTATGCTTCCTAACATCCATATTGATGTAAGGGTTGTTTTTGACGAAAATATAATATTTATCCCAAAATCACACTTTGAATATAATCTTGTTCCAGATATTTATCTTGTTTTGTATCTCGCAAAGGATTTTTCACACGTTAAATTTTTAGGATTTTTTGAACCTAAATTGATTAATAAAAATAATGCAAACGATAAGTATTACTTTATTGAAAAAGAGAAATTAAGTTCAGTGAAGGACTTGAAACATTACATAGAATCTCATAGAGGAAATACTGTTGAAAACTTATCAGAAGAAGAATTAACAAATTCCGAACGCATTATTATTTCAATGGCTGACAATGAAATATCCGACAACGATAAAAAATACTTAATTAAACAGCTCACAAAAAGTGCAGAATTAAGAGACAAATTTTTAGAATATGAAAATTTTGAAACTCTTTCATATAAAGCAATGACAGATCCTCATGTCGACAGAAAAAATATTGAAGACAAACTTACTTTGCTTGAGGTTGAAAATCTCACAAATACAAACACTGAAGAAGCTATAGCCAACCTCACTGATATTGAAACACCTGCCGCAGATGAAACAGAACCTGTAGCAGAAAACAAAGGAGATAACCTTCTTTCTGATATTGCAGAAACTGCAGTCGAAGGGGCAGCAGCAATAGCCGGAGCTGCAGCAGCCGATAGTATAATAAATAACATTGAAGAAACTTTACCCCCTGCAGAACCTACTCTTGACTTTACAGAAATTGGAATTGATACCACAAATAAATTATCTGATGATAATACATCATTGGAAGATGAACCTTTATCTTTTGATAATGTTGATACATCAGCACTTGACGATATACCAACAACAGAAAATGAACAAATTGAAGAACAAGCTATTTCTTTGAATGATATAGAAACTCCAGAAAATAATGTACAAACAGACTTTATAGATACAATTGACAACAAAATTTCATTTGAAGATTTACCTGAAACACCTGAAACATTAAATGAACCTGCTCCGTTGAATATAGATGAAGATAAAATCTCTTTAGACGATGTTGATATATTAGGTATGTCATCCGAAGATACAGAAGCAGATACTTATAAAGAAGAAACCATATCTTTTGATAGTATTGATACTTCAGGAATATCTCCTGATATAGATTTTGACGAAAGTACATTAGATAACACAATTTCATTTGATAATATTAATACAGAAAATGAACAAAATGATTCACAAAAACAAAATTATGAAGCAGAAACCGTATCATTTGAAAGTTTAGATGATGAAAACACTGTTACACCCGCTATAACTGACGAAACAGGGATTTCTGATTTTATGGATGATACCGTAACCTTGGACGACATTCCACAACAACCTGTTGAAGAACAAAACGAAACTGCTGTTTCACCTGAAAATAAAACTGAAGATGTTAATACTCCTGAAGCTGCCAATGATATTGAACCAGTTGTTAATATAGATGAACTTCCGGAAATTGACAATATTGAAAACAATTTTGATAATACGGAAATAACCACATCAGATATAGTTGGTGAACCTGATATAGTCGAAAATGTTTCTGAAGAAACTTCTGAATCGCAGGGCTTTGGGAAAAATCTTATCGAAAATCTCTCTGCAGAAAATTTAGATGATATTTCAATTGAAGATTTAGGTTTAGATGATGTAGATTTACCGGATTCAAATCCTGAAGATATATCCTCAAACGATTTATTATCTCAGGTAGACGACATTTTAACATCCACATCAGATGTAAATTCAGCCGCACCTGAAGAAACTAAAGTTGAAAACACTGATTTTGATGATATCCCTGATATTTCCGAATTAACAAATGAACCGTCATCAGAATCGATAAATCAACCTCACGAAGAAAGTTTAACAAATACAAAAAATGCGGAAGCAGCCGAAGATATATCAATTGATGATCTTTTAAATGGAGATTCGTTTGAACCGCATGATGACAATCCAAATGAAGAAGACAATATAGACGTTCTATTTAACGATACTGATCCCGTAACAGATGCAGAACTTGATAATATGGAAGATTTTAACCAAACACCTGTTACAAATGAAGAAGCCATGGCACAGGCTATTCCGGGAGCAGCATTATACAATAAAAAACAAAAAAATAATAAAAGTGTAGTACTCGTTGCTGCAACATTAGTTGCTGTTATTGCCGCAGCTTCGGCAGTTATGGTATTGAAGCCTAAAAATGATTCTGCAAATAATATTGAACCTATCACACCGGCAAATACCGAAACAGCAGTTACGGACAACCCTTTAACAGCTTCAGAGAACTCATCTTCTACAAATAATATTCTGGCAACCAATGCTCCGGATATTAAAAAGACAGATAACAACAAAAATGTAAAAACTCCGCAGCAAACAAAAGAACTTAAAAACACAGCCCTTAAACCAAAACAAAATAGTTCGCAAGCCTATCTAGACGTAAGCAAGTTGGTATGGGATGTACCCGATACGCTTTCTTACAGTCCCAAAATGCAAAGCTACCTGAGAACTGCAGGAAAAAGTATAAAATTATCACTTTCCGCAGATTTACTTCTTGCTACTGAATATGCTTATACAAATCAGGTTAAAGTAGGGCTGAAACTAAGTAAAGACGGTGCTATTCAGGAAAGTAAAATTATTTCAAGCAGCGGTTCGAAACAAATTGATGAAATTGTGTTACAATCTGTTAAAGATACTTTAAACGTCGTAAAACCGCCCAGCAACGAGATTAAGACCCCAGATTTCAATTTGAGTCTTATCATATACTTTTAATTATGCTATAATGTCGTAAGAACAAGGAAACCTTAACGTGGAATTAGCTCAAGATAAATTAGATTTAATAGAGAGAATAATTAAAAGCGACAGAAAGTTTGCTAATAATGAAGATTTGTATGATGACTTTTTCAATGAAACTTGTAAACGTTCATTTTTGATTGTAAAAACAGTAACGTCCGATGTAACATTGGAGGCTTATTTAAAAAAGATAGCAACAACATCTATTTTGAATGTTTTGAAAAATGAAGGCAGATTAAGACGAACTAAAAGCGGGTATATGTCAACGCAAAATGTACCTATTGAATCAACTGTTGAATCAACCCTGCCCGATTATTCAAAAATTACGGTTAACTATGAACCTGTGTCTATTCAGGACACACCCGAAGATTACACTGTAAAAAAAGAAATTTTACAGCTTATAGTTAATTCTGTTTGTGAAATAGACAGTGAGGAACCGGACAAAAATTATTTGAAACTTTATGATTTAAGATTTGAAAAAGGAATGACACAAAAAGAAATTGCAGAAGAATTATCACTATCTCAATCAGAGGTTTCAAAAAGATTGTTCAAGTTGATGGAAAAAGTAAAACAAACATTCAACTAGGATTTTTAATATGAAATGCCCGGTATGCAAAAAAACAATTCCTGACAATGTTTTGAAGTGTCCGTATTGTAAATCCCGTACAGGTTTAATCTGTAAAAATTGCAATACGGTTAATTCAATATTTGATTTTACCTGCAAAAAATGCGGACAAGAAATTTTAAAACTTTGTCCGAATTGTAACAGTGTAAATTTTCCTAATACCGAAAAATGCAGAAAATGCGGCTATACATTTACAAAACCATTGCCAACCGATGACATTTCCCAGGTAAAACTTGAGTATCCGGCAAATCTGGTATCACAGCAGAGTGCAAAAAATATTCTTGTTAAAGGAATTTTATCAAAAGACAAAAAAATATTTTCACTAAGCGGGGAAAAAGGAGTAGGGAAAACAGTTGTTCTCAAGGCAATTATGCATGATTTAAGCAGCAGAAATTTTTCATGGCTTTACGGCAAATGTACACCTATAACACAAATCACTCCGGGAGGACTTATCCAGGATATTTTACTGAATATTTTCAATTTACCTAATTTTTGTCTGAGTAATCTGCAATTTAAGAAAGATGCTTCAAAATTTTTAAAAAATGAATTCCCGGACCTCAATAACAATGAAATTTTCGATTTGATAAATTTTTTGTATCCCGCTAAAGAAGGGAAATTTGAAGATATACTATCTGGGAAACACAATACTTTCGGATTTTTAAACAAAGTTTTTGACAAGCTTATTTCTTCAGAAAGATTTATAATAGTAATAGACAATTTTGATTTTATTGACGGATTTTCTTACGAATTTATCAGCCGTTATATTACAAAAGAGAATGTTTGGGACAATTTAAAATTTCTTCTTATATATAATGAGGCAAAACCTGCCAAGGGATATTTTTATTTCCCCGCAAACAGTAATGATAAAATCTATCTTGATGTGGGTATTGCACCACTGGAATTTAAGCAAATAAATATGCTCGTCGACCAGAAAACTAAAAAAATAGAGGGATTTCCGGAACTTAATATATTTGAATTGCAGGAAATATATAAAATAAGCGGGGGGAATCCGTCATATATAAATCATGCTTTAGATTTATGCTTTGACTGCCAGCTTAGCGGGACAGAGTTTGAACTTGCCACAACATTTGCCGGACTTTTGGAATTCAGATTATCACTTCTTGCACACCTAAATCCATCGGCGTACGATATCTTATTAGGCTCTGCAATGATAGGCGACAAAATTAACTTAAATCTGATAAAAGAAATATTTGAAATAGATGATAAAAAATTTAGAGATATAATGATTTATCTAAAAAAAATGGATTACATTACACCTGTCAATGAAATATATTGTGAATTCAGCTCTCTCCTTTTATGGGAAACTATTGTAAAAACAGCAAAAAATGACATTAATTATGCTGAAATTAACAAAAAGGTATTTAAACATCTTGCCGGATTTACTCTTAACTCCAATGCAATACTTGGGATTATAGCCCAAAATCTAAGACAAACAGAAGCATCGCTTGAAATATGGACCAAAAATACAAGACTTGCCTCATATATAGGGGATATGAATTTATATGTAATATCACAAAAGCAATCACTTGCCCTCATTAACGAATTTGATGAAAGCCAGACTCTCAAAATCAGGTATAATATTGCCGAACGTTTAGGAAAACTTCTCGCAAATTCAAACCCGGTAGAAGCCATTGAATACTTGCCGGATGCAATTTCCAATGCACAGGCAGTAGGAGATAGCCCTAAAGAGATTGAATTGCTTGCATATTTATCATCATGCTGCAGAAAGACAGGGAATTATTTTGGGGAAGTTGAATGCGTTGACTCTGTCTTAAGTAAAATTAAGCCTGAAAATACATTGGAAACCGCTCTTGTCAAAACATCAAAACTTAATGCGCTTTTAAATATCGGAAACTGCGGTCAGGTTATCAATATGATTGATAATGAAATAATGCCTATACTCGATCAATATTTCACTAAAAAACAAAATCAAAAAGATTCTCAATTTGTTTTCATGTATCAGACCTGGTTAAAAACATATTTAGTTCTTGCAAATGCCCTTGTAATGCAAGGTAATGACAGATCTTTTGAAATTCTTACAATTCTTTTTGATATTATTGAAAGAAACCAGATACAAGATGATTTGTTTATTTGTAAGTGCAAAGTTACTCTTGCGTTTGCAAACTCTATAAAAGGAAATTTCAAAGCCTCGGAACAAATGCTTGAAGATGTCTTAAAATCATATCGTGACAATATTATGGATAATGAAACAATTCTAAGATGGAACTTTGTAAATATAATAAATAATTTCTTCAGAAAACAATACAATGGTATTCAGGAAGACCTGTTCCAAATTGTAACATTTGCAAATAATAACGGAGATAATTTTACAAAAAATATTTTAAAAACACTTCTTGGCAAGGTATTTAAGGACAATGACAATACAAAACAGGCAATGGAAATTTATAATGACCAAATTGCATATTTTGCAAAAGAAAAAATGGCTGTCGGTGCACTTCTTACATGGTATTTGATTGCGGATGCAACACTTATTACTGAAGGCCCCGAAAATGCGCTTGATATAGCCGAGCAGGCACTGGAAGTTACTCAGAACCCGAAAATAGACAGTTATTTCTTTAATATTTTACTGAGAACGGTAATTATTAAATGCTGTATTACAACATCGGATTTTGAAACCGCAAAAATACATCTCGAAAGTGCAATAAATCTTGCAAAACGTTATAATTTGAATGACCTTTTATCACGCCTGTATATCTTATACGGGAAATATTTCCAGGAATTAGGCCTTGTACGTTCACCTCAGCAGATTGACTATCTTCAAGGAGCAGAAAAAATGTATTCACTTGCTGAAGAACTTATTGTAAAAACCAAAAACAATTCGGTATTTAAAGAGTTAAACCAAGAAAGAAAATCTCTCTCAACATTTTGTGTGATGAACAATATTAAACTGTAAGAAATTACAAACTACCAAATACTTTCAGATTTGCAGCCATGGTATATAAAAAAGTCCCCCGCAAATATATGCAGAG
>CALUVX010000156.1 GCA_944324295.1 Candidatus Gastranaerophilales bacterium | reverse complement strand
TCATATATTTATATTATCATAACCACCCTCATCCGTCACTTCGTGCCACCTTCTCCCATCCAAGGGAGAAGGTAAAAAAAAGACCGGCGTAAAAAGATTTCCGGTCTACAAAAAGATTCGATTTATTCATATACAAAAATTGCTTACTTCCTTAGCTATTTGCTGTATAATACTGCTCTTGCTGCAACAGAGTTAGGAATAACAGTTTGATCATAGAATAGTACAGGATAAATATCCGTTGGACTCTTGATTGTACAATCATCACTCGTGCCAGTTCCCTCATCACATTGTACAATTCTATTTGGAGCTTTGATACCGTTTACATCAATAAAACCAACACAATTATTCGTTACAAGTGTAGCTCTATTTGTATCAGTTAATTGAGTATCTGAACCTATTGTGCAATTATTAACACCTGCCGGGAATGTAAACATGATTCCATCATTAAAGAAAAAAGTTACATTACCAGCACCAGGTGTAGCAATAGCAGCATTTATACCAGAACCAGTACCAGTTCCCACCTTTACTGAATATGGATCTCCTTTTGCATCATCAAATGCTTCACTCTTAACATCTACAACATTCATTCTTTGTCGCAACATTGTAGACAAACGATAAGTATCATTATCGTCAGTACCACCATCTACATCTGCGAAACTCCATTCATCCAGTGCAACGTTCAAGGTAACAGCCTGAGACAAAGCTGACAGGGCTTTTTTGTATGCTGCTTTATATTGTGCGCCCTGTGTCGAATTCATCAATGTAGGCATGGTCATTGCAGCGACAACACCGATAATACCTAATGTAATCAATACTTCCGCAAGCGTAAAACCGCTTCTCACTCTCATGTTTGATAATCTCATAATCATTTCCACCTTTCTTGATTATTGTATACATGATTATTATACGATATTTATATCAATTTGTCAAGATTATTGATATAAATATCATTATATCATTTTAAACTTGTCTATATATTTTATTAGAGGTTTATAATGAATTTGGACAAAGAAATTATCGGTCAAAAAATACGACAAATGAGGAAAGAGAAAGGGCTTTCGCAGGAAGAACTTTCTGAAAAAATAGACATTTCACCGCGCCATATGTGTACTATTGAAAACGGAAATTCTTTCCCTTCTATAGAAACATTTGTCAAAATATCAAAAATTCTTGATATAGATATCAACGAATTTTTTAATCTTAGTCCGCAAAAAAATGATACTCTGAGAAATGATATTTATAACCTGATACAAACTTCATCTATACAAGAACTTCATCTCATTAAGGATATTATTTCTGCAATCCAGAAAAACAGAAAATGTTGAAACCCACCCATAGCCGCTCCCTAATTAGGGAGCGGGAATCGTTAAACGTCCTCTCTCCTCGAAAGAGAGTTAAAGAGAGGATTGATTATAACTTTTAGTTTATTCTGAAATCTTTCCACAAGATTTCAGGCTATCTATTTTACCCTCTCCCCTAACCCCTCCCCCGAGGGAGGGGGAATATACTACTTCCCTAATCAGGGAAAACATATAATCATATTGGTAATATCAACACAATTTTATTGACATCAATTTATGTTTAATAGTAAAATAGTTATGTTGCAAAAACAACAAAATATGCCCATTTACTCTTAAAAGCAGACAGGGAGAGACAATGAAAAAAAATATTATAATATTTTTGTCTATAATTATTGCCGCTATACTTATAAGATTTGGATATTCCAAATTTTCTAGTTTTATGCAAAACAAATCAATGTTAAATAAACCTGCTCCAAGCGTTACTGTTCAGGAAATTGAAAGTCAAAATGTTATCAGAAGTTTTGAAGCTCCCGGAAGGGTTGTGTCAAAATACAGGGTTGATGTTCTGGCACGTATCTCCGGATATTTGCAGAAAAGCTATTTCAAAGAAGGGGACTATGTAAAAGCAGGCCAGGTTTTATTTTTAATTGAACCCACCGAATATTCAAATGCAGCAAATGTTGCAGGGGCAAATGTAAAAAATCTTAAAGCACAGCTTGTTTATGCCGAAAAGCAGCTTGCTCGTGCCGCAGAGCTTGTAAAAAAAGATTATATAGCAAAAGCACAGTATGACCAGATGCTTTCTAACAGAGATGCTCTAAAGGCTCAGCTTGCTTCTGCTGAAGCCTCATATAATGATGCAAACAGAAACTTAAGCTACACCAAGGTAAAATCTCCTGTTGACGGCAAAGTAGGGATAATAAATGTTACAGTCGGGAACTATGTTTCTCCGACATCCGGTGCTTTAACCACA
Organism: Candidatus Gastranaerophilales bacterium; assembly: GCA_944324295.1. Lineage (GTDB taxonomy): Bacteria > Cyanobacteriota > Vampirovibrionia > Gastranaerophilales > Gastranaerophilaceae > Stercorousia. The sequence continues at coordinate 11,655 of CALUVX010000156.1, read as the reverse complement.
ATTAACAGTACAAATCCGATATATGTAACTTTCCCGCTGGATTCAAATGATTTTCAGGCACTTGCAAATGCTGACAAAGCAAATAACAAAAACAGAAAAGTAGAACTTCTTTTAAGCGGCGGTGCAAAATACCCGACAAACGGAGTTCAGGATTTTCAGGATAACAAAGTGGACCAATCAACCGGTACGGTTACAATGAGAGCTACTTTTAACAATCCGAATAATGAGCTTATCCACGGAGAATTCGTTACCGTGAAATTATATTCAAACAATCCTGTTGAAGTTCCTGTTGCGCCTGTTACGGCTGTTTTAGAAAATCAGGCAGGGAAATATGTTTACAAACTCGATGAAAATGATTTGCCGCAGTTAACTTACGTAAAAACAGGTGAACAACAGGGAGAAAATTGGGTTATTAATGAAGGCCTGCAAAAAGGAGACAGGATTATAACAGAAGGTTTGCAAAAAGTTACTCCTGGTAAACCTGTCAAAATCGTCTCAGAAGAAGAAATGAAGAAAATTAAAACAGAAAAAGTAACGAAATAGAAGATATGAGGGTAAGAAGGTAAGAGGGTAAGCTTTTATATAAAAATTGTGTAAAATACTGAAATTAGCCTATCTTCTTATCATCCTACCATCTTATCTTCCAAATAAAGGGATATGATGCAAAACGAAAACAAAGGAAATATATTTATAAAACGCCCCAAGCTTGCGATAGTAATTTCACTGGCAATAATGATTGCGGGCGCATTAATGATGCTTATGCTTCCGTTAGAGGAATACCCGTCAATTACACCGCCTCAGGTTATAGTAACCGCAACTTATGCAGGGGCAAGTTCTGACGTTATTGAAGACACGATTGCCGCCCCTGTTGAAGCACAATTAAACGGTGTTGAAGATATGATTTATATGTCCTCGACCTCGCAAAACGGACAATATCAGCTTACATTATACTTTGAAATCGGCTCTGATCCAGATATGGCTGTTGTAAATGTTCAAAACCAGCTTCAACTTGTTACTCCGCGTTTACCGGAAGAAGTCCGAAGATACGGACTTACCGTCAGAAAATCTACCGGAGGCCCGGGATTGATGATGATTTCTGTAAACTCACCGACTCATACTTATGATTCGTTATATGTAGCAAACTATGCTTCTATATATATTAAAGATGAACTTGCACGTATTAAGGGGGTCGGTAAAGTATCAGTTTTCGGTTCTTCAGATTATTCAATGAGAATTTGGCTTGATGCAAGCAAAATGGCAAATCTCGGAGTTTCCATCTCAGAAGTTAATGCTGCAATTCAATCACAAAATACCCAGGTGCCGGCCGGCGACCTTGGTGTCGAACCGATGAAAAACAAGCAGCTTATTAAGCTTACCATGAGAACAAAAGGACGTTTGAAAGATGTTGAAGAATTTGAAGATATAATTATACGTTCAAAACCGGACGGGTCTCAAATCAAACTTAAAGATATCGCAAGAGTTGAACTCGGTGCCGAAAGTTATTCATATTTCTCAAGAATAGGCGGAAGAGATTCTGCAATTATTTCAATAAGCCAGCTTCCTGAAGCTAACGCTATTGACCTTTCAAATAAAATCAGAGCCAAAATGGAAGAATTAAGCAAAAGCTTCCCGCAAGGTATTGAATACAAAATCCAGCGTGATGAAACAGAGTTCGTAAGAGAATCTATTAAAGAGGTTATAAGTGCAATAGGCCTGGCGATTATACTTGTAGGTATCGTAACATATATGTTTCTCGGAAGTGCCAGAGCTGCCCTTATTCCATTCTGCGCAATCCCTGTTTCACTAATCGGTGTATTTATATTCATGAATATTTTAGGGTTTTCAATAAACCTTTTAATCCTGTTTGGATTAGTTCTTGCTGTTGGTCTGGTTGTTGACGATGCTATCGTTGTACTGGAAAATACACAAAGACACATTCAAGAAGGGAAAAATCCTGTTGATGCAACAGAAGTTACGATGGATGAAGTATTCGGGGCCGTTCTTGCAACATCTCTGGTTTTGATGGCCGTATTTGTTCCCGTATCTTTCATGGCAGGGATTACAGGCCAGATGTTCAGACAGTTTGCCCTGTGTATTGCGTCATCAATCGGTTTGTCCACACTCGTTGCATTAACTCTTGCTCCGGCACTCTGTGCAATGATTTTGAAATCCGGAGAAGAAAAAGCTGATTTTGAATTTATCCAAAAATTTGATGACTGGTTTAACGGCATAAGAGATAAGTATTTGGACGGTGTTAAAATCTTCATCAATTCTCCAAAACTTACAATTATGTTATATGCAGGCATCTTAATTTTTACATGGGCAATGTTTTCGTTAATTCCGAAAGGATTTTTGCCGACAGAAGATAAAGGTGCTGTTTTCTCGCAAATTCAGCTTCCTGACGGCTCATCAGCCTCAAGAACCGAAATGGTTGCGAAAGAAGTTGAAAGCAGAATTCTTGATATTCCAGGAGTGGATACAACAATTAACCTTGTCGGATATTCAGGAGAAAACACTGCACTTATAGTTGCACAATTGAAAAATTGGTCTGAACGTAAAAGTAAAGACCAGTCAATGCAAAGTATCTTAAGCAAAATTAAAAAAGAATTTGCGAATTATCCTTCTGCAACAGTTGCCTCGTTCTCACCGCCTTCTATTTCAGGTCTGGGTATGTTCGGCGGTTTTGAATATCAACTGCTTGACAAAGGCGACAGAACACCTCAGGAACTTTATCAGGAAGCACAAAAAATTATCGCGGAAGCTAATAAAAGTTCTGACTTCCAGATGGTTTATACTTCATTTACGGCAGATTTACCTCAGCTTCTTTTAAAAGTTGATGAGAAAAAAGCACTTGCACTGGGTGTTGATATATCCGAGATTTATAACGCTCTATCCGGCTATTTCGGGAAATCCTATGTAAATGACTTTAACAAATACGGTCGTGTTTATCGTGTCTATCTTCAGGCAGATGCAGAATTCAGAGAAAAGCCCGCTGATATTGATAAAATTTACGTAAAAAATAATGCAGGAACAATGGTACCGCTATCTGCCGTTGTAAATATCAGCAACATTGTAGGACCATACAGTTTAACCAGATTTAATATGTATCCTTCAATATTAATCAACGGCCAGGCAAGAGACGGAGTAAGTTCAGGACAGGCAATGAGCACAATGGAAAAACTTTCCGATGAAGTCTTACCTAAAGATATGGGCTATACCTGGTCGGGAAGCTCTTTACAGGAAAAAGAATCAAGCGGACAAATCGGGCCTATCCTCGCAATGTCTTTAGTTTTCATATATTTATTCCTGGTAGGTTTATATGAAAGCTGGATGCTGCCTATTGCAGTACTTTTAATCTCACCTGTTGCCCTTGTCGGAGCATTATTCTTCCAGTATGTGTCCGGTTATTCCCTTGATATTTATGCTCAAATCGGGCTTGTAATGTTAATAGGCTTATCAACAAAACAGGCAATTTTAATCATTGAATTTGCTAAAGATGCACACCAATCAGGTATGGGTATAGAAGAATCAGCTATGCAAGCCGCGAAATTAAGATTCAGAGCCGTTATGATGACAAATATTGCATTCATCTTAGGCCTTTTACCTCTGGTATTTGCTAAAGGTGCGGGTGCTGCAAGCCGAAATTCGGTAGGTATGACAGTGTTCGGCGGTATGATGGCGGTTGCTTTTATCGGAACATTCCTTGTTCCGGCATTTTTCGTTATGGTTGAAAATTTTAAAGCTTTTGCGGCAAAAAAAGCCAAAAACTTAAAGAAAAGGAATAATTAAATGTTAAAAAAATTAATCTTATTAAGTTTAATATTTAGTTTTACGGGAATAAATACTTTTGCGGCAGAAGATATCGGTAACAAAGTAGATGAAAAGGAATACCCCGCTGCAGAAGCCGTATTACCGAAAAAAACAGGAGATGCTGATTTTGTAATAGAAGGTTCTGTCGAAAAAAATATAGATATGACGCTTGACAAATGTATTGAACTGGCACTCGGCAACAATCCACAGATTAATGCGGCATTCCATGATATTCTGGCGGCTGATACACGAATAAAACAGGTTTGGTCAAACTACTTTCCACAAATAAGCTGGCAGACAGGTTATACAAGAATCAGACAGTTACAATTATCAGATGCCCTGGGTAGAAACTTAACGTTTAATTATTATTTACTTGGTCAGGTAACACTCCAGCAAATGTTATATGACTTTGGAGTAACGCAAAATCAAGCTACAATAAGAAGATTGGATTATGAAGCCAACAAAACAACTCTGGGCGCTACAATCAATGATATTATTTATCAAACAAAAGATGCTTATTACAACCTTTTATATGCCTATGAAAATAAACGTGTCGCCGAAGATACGGTAAATAAGTTCGAAATGTTTTATAACCAGGCAAAAGCATTTTACGAAATAGGTATGAACCCGAAAGTTGACGTTACAATTGCTGAAGTAAATCTAAGTAACGCAAAATTACAGCTTATTCAGGCCGATAATGCCGTAAATCTGGCCATTGCAAAATTAAACAATATTATGGGGGTTCCGTTTATTGATAAATATAATGTTCAAGAAAGATTAAAATACCAGCCCGTTGATATTACCTTCAACCAGGCCGTGGAAATTGCAAGAGACGCACGCCCGGAATTAAAACTTGCGGAATTAAAAGTCGAAAGTGCAAATCAAACCCTTAAACTTGCAAAAAAATCTTATTTCCCGACTCTTTCCGTCGAAGGTCAGTTTCAAATAGGCGGTAAAAGCTGGACTTCAAATCACGGTTATAACTTTGGCGGTTACTTAAATTTTCCGACTGTTAACGGTATGCTTATAAAAAATGAAATTAAAGAAGCCAGATATCTTTACGATAAAGAGATTGCTAACGCAAAAAATACACAAAATGAAATTTACCTTGAAATTCAAAATGCATATCTGCTTCTTGAAGAAAAGAAAAATCAAATGCCTGTTGCAATGCTAGGCGTAAAACAGGCAAAAGAGAATTATGAACTCTCATACGGCAGATATCGTGTAGGGGAAGCAAATCCCACAGAACTTAAAGATGCTCAAATAACATATCAGGAAGCACAATTAAACTACTATAATGCTTTATACCAGTATAACTCTGCAAAAGCCTCTCTTGAAAAATCAATAGGTAAGAATCTGACTCAAAATGCCGGTGATATTGTTGAATTAGGCGAATAAACTAGTCAAAATCTATCAATTTTCTGATTGAAACTTCCAAAGTATCAGCTATTAAAAATAATTTTCTTAAACTTATATATTCTTTGCCTGTTTCTATACAGGCAAGATGTTCTCTTGAAAAATTTATAATTTCAGCCAGTTCATTTTGTGATAAATTTTTCATTTTTCTATATTTTTTAATATTTTGTCCCAGTTTTTCAAGCCTTGACATAAACTTATTTTGCATCAATAATGTTTATAAATATGTAAGATATAATCTTACAAACTTAGATAATATTTTGTTTTTACAAATTAAATTTTAGAAAGGAAGTAATGATGAAGAAAGGGTTTACACTGGCGGAGGTACTAATAACCATCGGCATAATTGGCGTGGTTGCAGCTTTAACTTTGCCTCCACTTATTCAGGATTACAGAGAACAGGCAACAGTTACCCGAGTAAAAAAATTCTACAGTGTATTTTCTCAGGCTTACGCAATGGCCGTTCAGGAGAACGGAACCATTGATAATTGGGGATTAAAAGATACTGAAATGTATGAAGATGATGATGGAAATTCTCTTCACAGTGAAGAATCATTTGAAGAATATGACAAATTTCTGACAATTATGTCCAAATATTTAACAAAAGCAGGATATCAAAAGCTTCATAATTCTAAAGGAGAAGGGAATTCAGAAAACACCGGCTATGTACTGGCCGATGGAACACAAATAATCGGTATTTGGCTGCAACCATCAAATTGCAATGGCTCAAATTCATACTGTGGAGATTTTTATATAAAAACAGATAATAAATCATATTATGATGAAAATAACAATTTTAAACCGAATATATTTGCTTTTCGAATTGAACCTGACAGAATTTATCCTTTTGGCACCGATGATTCCACATTTAAAAATTATTGTCTAAACGGGAAAAACTATTCAAGATGTACAGGCTGGGTTATTATGAATGGCAATATGGATTACCTGCATTGTGATGATTTGTCAATAAACGGAAAAACAAAATGCAGATAAACTTATGTAATATTTCTTTACAAAAGAAAAACGAAAAAGGCAATTTTTTTTCGTTTGTATACTTTATATATATGTAAGAGATAAAGAGAGAGAAAAGAAAATGTTACAAACTACAGCAGAATCAAATAATAACACAAACGGCAACGGCCAATTCGGTTCATTGCTAAGAAGAAGAAATAAAAAAACTTCTTCAAAAGAGTTTAATATAGAAGATTACAACTATCTTGCACAAAAAGACAGAAGAATGCGTTTTAATAATTCAAGAGATCCGATATATTACGTATTTGATGTCATTGAAAATCGGCCTATCAAAACTTTGGCAAAAGAATTTGTAAAAGATTCATTTTTTGAAATAGCAAACTTTGTTTCACAAGTCGTTAGATAATCAATAGGAAATTAGGAAAAGGAATACAAAAGGATGGCAGTTAAGCCATCTTTTTTTATGTATATCAACATAATATATTAACAATTGTAAAATATATATAATATATATGTTATGGATATCTTAACATGTGGTATAGAGAAAATATAAACCATTTTCTTTTTCTTTATTTTCTCCTACACACACTAACCTTTTACCAAATATGAGATTGGCCGTTAACAACGGCTTTTTTATTGGAAAACTTAATAATTACGTATACCCGCAGTCATAGTCGCGGTTACAGGCAGACACAAAACTCCGTTTATCTTTTTTGTGTCTGCCTGATGTTTTAATACATGCCTATAATGTTTCTTACTTCTGTAAGAATTTTGCGAGCTTCAACACGGGCTTTCTCAGAACCAGTCCGAATTATATCTTCAACCTCTTTTGGATGTGCCTCATAGTAGCGTCTTTTTTCTCTTATCGGAGCAAACTTTTCATTAATCAATGCGCCCAGCTGTCTTTTGCAATCGGCACAGCCTCTCAGGCCTTTTTCACATTCACATTTTACTGTTTCAATCTGCTCTTTATCTCCAAAAATTTCCCAGTACTTAAATGCAACTTCGCATTCATTCGGGTGTCCGGGATCATCTTTTCTCATTCTGCTTCCGTCTGTTATCGCAGTCATAACCTTTTTAGCTGTTACTTCTTCCGTATCAGAAATTTTTATATCATTCTGGAAAGATTTTCCCATTTTATTTCCGTCAAGGCCGCAAATAAGTGAGCAGTGATTTAACAAAGGTTTTGGTTCATTAAAAAATTCTGTTTTATAAATATGATTAAAACGTCTTGCAATATCTCTTGTAATTTCTATATGCGCAACCTGATCAATTCCAACAGGAATAGCAGTAGCATTAAACATCATTATGTCAGCACTCATCAGAACAGGATATCCCATAAGCCCGTAATTTATCTGAGAGCCGGCCCCTTCTTTTGTACGTAAAATTTTAGCCATATCTTTTAAGCAGGGATCACGCTCTACCCAATTTTGAGGAGTTATCATGCCCAAATATATATTTAATTCAGCAATCTCAGGCACAAGCGACTGAAGATATATAGTTGACAAGTTCGGGTCAATTCCGCTGGCAAGCCAATCTATAACAACGTCATTAATATCATTTTTTAAACTTTCTGTTTTATCATACTTAGTTGTAAGAGCGTGCCAGTCAGCTACGAAGAAAAAACATTCATATTCATGCTGAAGTTTTACCAGATTTTGAATAACACCTAAATAGTGCCCCAAATGCAGTTTCCCAGTTGGTCTCATTCCTGTTACAATTCTTTCTGTCATAGCATTGTTCCCTTTCTTTACAAAAAATATTATAGCAAAAATAAAAGAGAAAAACTTACATACTAAAAAATTGCAATATAAGTTTTTTTCAAGTAAAATGTTTTTATAAACTGAGGGGTATGCAATGAGGATTGAAGCTAAAAATCTGATTAAAATATACGGGGACAGAAGTGTTGTAAATGACGTTACTTTTGACATAAACAAAGGTGAGGTTGTTTGTCTTTTGGGCCCTAACGGAGCAGGTAAAACAACTACATTTTATATGGTAGTCGGTCTTGTAAAGCCAAACAAAGGACATATATTCCTTGACGGAGAAGATATTTCTGCCTGGCCGATGAATGAAAGGGCAAGAGCAGGAATCGGATATCTCCCGCAGGAGGCTTCGATTTTCAGAAAATTGTCAGTTGAAGACAATATTAAGCACAAAAATGAAATGAACGACAAGCTTACTGTTAACGAAAAAAAACATAAACTTGAAGAACTTTTAACTGAATTCGGTATTTTGAAACTTCGCTCCTATGCTGCTGTATCACTTTCGGGCGGAGAGAGAAGAAGAGTTGAAATTGCACGTGCGCTTGCCGCAAGCCCTGATTTTATGCTATTGGACGAACCTTTCGCCGGAATTGACCCGATTGCTATAGGAGATATTAAAGACAACATAAGAAAAATTTCAAAAGAAAAAGGACTCGGAGTTTTAATCACAGACCACAATCCGAAAGCAACACTTTCCATCACAGACAGAGCCTATGTAATCTTTGACGGTAAAATTAAAATTCAGGGTAAAAGTGTTGATGTTGCAAATGACCCTGTTGCTAAAGAATTCTATTTAGGAAAGGATTTTGCTCTGTAATGAAAATATTTCCGAAAATTACAATTTATGACAGATATATTTTCACGCAGGTAATGATGGCGACTTTTGTCGCAATATTACTGTTTACAGTTGTTTGGATAGCTCCTGAAATGCTTCTTAATACAATAAAAAGAACACTGGCCGGAGAATATGGGATTAAAACAGCAGTACTTGTAATATTTTACGAACTTCCTAAGATTTTGGGAAAAGCATTCCCTGTAGGTTTGCTTTTAGGAACATTATTTACTTTTGATAAATTAAGCAAAGATTCCGAACTCACAATATTCAGAGCAGTGGGACTCTCTTTTCAAAGAATTATTGCTCCTGTTCTCGTTTTGAGCCTTATTGTAACCTGGCTTTGCTTTGTAACCTGTGATAAACTTATTCCTTATTCCGTTAATAAAGCCGGTGCATTAAAAGGCGGATATATATCCACTCAATATATTTACACACAAAAAGATAAAGACAACGTTCCTACTATGGCTGTTGTTGTTTCCAAATTTTCAAAAGATACTATGTACAATGTCATAGTGCTTGATTTTTCTCAAAAAAAATATTCTGATGTACATCAGCTGCAAAATATCTTTTATGCAAAAACAGGCAAAAACTTTCCGGATAAATGGGAATTATATGACATAACAAGATATAATATTTCAAATGACGGAATTTTTACCGAAATAGATAAATTTCCCAAAATGAACATTTTACAAGGCGACTCTGCTCAAAATGCATTCACTTTAATGACTTATTCCGTAAAAAAAGAGCGTGAAATTAACAATCATGATTTACATAATTACATTAAACTTTTAAAAAAAGAAGGACTTGACGAAGAATACAGATATATGCTCAATAAATATCTGCAAAGATTTTTTCACCCGTTTGTGTGTGTACTTCTTGCAATTATGGGAGCATTACTTGGTTTCAGCAAACCAAGAGAACAAAGACTGGTCGGATTTACTATTGCAATAGGATGTATATTTTTATACTATATAACACTGCCTTTCTTTGATCTTCTGGCAGAAAAGGGGGTATTGCATCCGTTTATAACAGCAATATTTCCGCCGTTTGCATTTTTATGCGCGATTATAGGCTTTTACAAATCAAAGGATTTATAAATATGAAAAAACTTTTAATTTTATTATTATCGCTAATCGTAACTGCAACTATTGCAAATGCCGGAGCTTCACCAATTGATGTAACTTACAATGATGGGATTTATCATATAGTCTTAAAAGGCGAAAAAATTAAACGTCATGTAAAGTTTATAAGTTCTGAAAGTCTTATTACAGCTAAAGAAGCCCACAACCGTGCTAAAGCAAAATTAACCGTTAATGCGGGATATTTTGATCCGGAAAATCAAAAATCAATATCCTATGTGGTAAGCGACAGAAATACTGTAGATGACCCGCTGGTTAATGAAAATCTTTTGAGAAACCCTTATCTAATGAAAAATTTAGATAAAATTATTAACCGTACTGAATTTAGAGTTGTGGAATGCGACAATAGAAAATTTCACTATGAAATTGTCCCGCATAAAAGTTCCGTTGACTTTGGCTGTAATATCATAACTTCCGCGCAGGGAGGTCCTCTGATATATCCACAACTAAGACTTGAGGAAGAAGCTTTTATTGTAAAAAAAGATGGAAAAGTTATAAGAGAAAGTTGTTCAGTTCTGCATAAAACTGCAAGAACAATCATAGGCCTAAAAGGCGATGATGCACATATTTTAATTATAACCGATAAACATCCGATGGATATGTACGAAGTTCATGACTATGTAAAGAGTCTTGACTGGGACAGAGCAATGGCCTTTGACGGCGGAAGTTCAACATCTATGAATTATCTGAATAAATACAGTGTAACCTCTGTCGGAGACGGTGCAGGAAGAAGTGTAAAATCATTTTTAATAGTGAATTAAAATAATTAATAATTCATTTCCCAATTATCATTTATAATTTTGCCAATACATCCTGTGCCATATCTGCCGGTTCTACAATTTGCATTAAAATAAGCCTCTCTAATTTCTTTCAAAGTCTTATTTCCATCACACACACCCTGTGATTTACATTCAGGTGTTGCTCCGGCTACATCTATAGAACCGTCATCATAAAATTCCGCAAAAAAGATATCACGTCCGCCCTTATTAGGCCCTTTTGGACCATTTACATCAATAACCATGTGGCCGTAATGCGATGTAATTCCATTAACTGTTTGTGTATAATAGGCAGGATAATCCATGATTACGCTTGCTCCGCTTGCAAAAGTAACACTTGATGCAGCACCCCAAGAATCATTAGCATTGTGGGAACCCCCATTTAAATCAGTGTAAGTAGGAGAAAAACAAGGTTCTTTTACAACAGATTCACAATCTGATACTACTTTAAAATTGTTATGTAAAAAGTTTTTTATTTCAGCCTGTGATGTTAATCCGGCTTCTCTTAAATTTATAGCATTTTTATCATTTTTATACTTTAATGCTGCTTGTTGAATTTCATTGCAAACTTTACTCAGTTGTGTTACATAAGATTTTTTTTGGTAATTTCCTACCAAAGTTGGCATTGTCATTGCTGCAACAACTCCAAGTATACCTAACGTTACCAAAACTTCTGCAAGAGTAAATGCTAACCTAAAACGATAATTAAAATTAAACATTAACACCTCCATAATTATTTCCAGATTATAACATATTAAACAAAAATCATCTCATAAATTAAGATGATTTTTGTCATTTGAAAAATTATATAAAATATATAAATTAAAAAATCTACATTATTATTTTACAAAAAAAGTAGCATTAACTGTTGCATAAATTTTTACAATACCTTTTTCAATAGATGTAGAAGCCGCTTTTGCCTCAGCCATGTCAGCACCGCC
>CALUVX010000155.1 GCA_944324295.1 Candidatus Gastranaerophilales bacterium | reverse complement strand
TTTTCATTCCTGCGTAAGCAAGTGTGAATAAAGCATGGTCATCAAATGCCGAGAAACGTCCGCCTACATCATCATGGATATATAAATCGCCTAACCAGCCGTTTTCGTTAGAAGTTCTTCTAAGTTCACTCTTTTCTGCATTTTTATCAGTTACTGCGATAAAATGTTTATTAGCGCATTTCTGAGCTTCTTCTTGAGATTTTCCTTGAGCTTTATATGCATCAATCAGCATATCCAGAACTCTTAAAAATCCGTCTTTTGTTTCAAAAGTTGAGCCTGATTTTGATGCGATAAGGAAGTTTGATGAAGTTACATCATTTCTTAATCTGTATAAAAATCTTTCCAAACTTGTAGAATCAACATCAGAATAAAATTCTACAACGTCATGGCAAATATTTAATCCGTTGATTGACAACATGTGTTCAACAGTGTGTTTTGAACCGCCGATACCCATTACGCTGAGTTTTTTAGCTCCTGTTTGTTTTTTTAGATTTTCTGCAAGTTCATAAATTTCATCTACTCTTTTGGCCTGATTTTCAGGTAAATTTACCCAGTTTAAAAACTGACCTTTTTTGTTTGCTCTTGATGAAAATTCGTTTACGAATTCAGATACTTTTGATGAATAACTGCTAAAATCAATTCCTGTAAATTTAACAGTTACGTTTGAATTTTTAGTCAACATAATAACCTCTTTTTCTTGTAACATTTTACACTGATATTTTACTATAAAAATATAAAAAATTGGTATAAATGTGCAAAAATATGGTATAATTATAGATGTAAGCGGGGTTATATCATGATTGATTACGATAGTTTGCTTGAAAAAATACCAAGAGTGCGGAAAATTCTTGATGACGGTTCTAACAGTATTCTATACCACTACACAAAGCCCGAAAAATTACTGAGCATTCTTGAATCGGGTACAATTCGTTTTTCTAATGCTCTTTATCTTAACGACAAAGAAGAAGTAACTTATTCTTACAAACTTATCTTCAATCTTGTTGATGAGATGCCCGAACTTAATCAAAAATTATTCTTAAAAATAAAAGAGCATTTTTATACAAAGTATACTAACATTATCAACGGGTCTAATGATTTCGGCTACAAGTACGAATACTACACAATTTCGTTTTCTACAGAAGGAGATAACCTCACTCTCTGGAACAATTATGCAAAAGGGCAAAATTACACGGGTTACAATATAGGCTTTTGTAAGAAAGATTTAATCGCTGATATGGTCAAAATCGGCTTTAACTCTGTTTACGGCAATATAATTTATGATAAGAAAAAACAGATTACGGTATTGAAACTTATTTTTGAAAAATGGAACAAGCAGTATGAAAAAGTCTTAAAACACTCTAAAAATCATGATAAATTAGTTGATACGGTATTTGAACTGATTGATATTCTTAGTGTTATAAGTTTGTTCTTTAAAAATCCGCATTTTAAGGACGAAAAAGAATACAGAATTATTTTTATTAATAACTTCGGTACAAACTTTGCTAAGCAGACAAAAATTTGCGAAAAAAATGGTCTGTTTATCCCGTATATTGAATACAAATTTCTGAAAAAGACAGTAAACTGTATCAATATCGGGCCAACATTAGAGGAAAGTATTTTTTATACAAGTACCTGCCGTATGCTGTCAAACTTTGGTTATGAAAAAAAGACAGTCAACCGATCGAAAATACCTTTGAGGTATTAAACCCTCTCCCTTAATCCCTTCCCCGAGGGAGGGGAAGTAAATAAGAATCCTCTCTCCTTGGAAGAGAGTTAGAGAGAGGGTCGGTTATTATAACTGCCTTTCAATCCATTGCATAATAATATTTACTACATATTCTTGCTGTTTAGCATTGAGTTCAACGCCTTTTTCAATTTTGTGCCATTTATACAAACACCCCCTGCAGCAAGTTGCAGTTGCGTGTTGTGCGATAAAAACCGGGTGTCCTTTCATCGGGGTTTGTTTGCCGTCATTTGGAATATTTGCCGGCGCAAGTCTTTTTGAAATAAAGTCGCGGGCATGACTTTTTATTGTGTCCATGCCCTTTTGTGCAATATAATCTTTTTCTTTTTGTTTAAGCTTAAATTTGCTTCTGAATTCGGATTTTGCGAGTTTTTGAAAGATATCGTCCATGTCTTCATCCTTTTGTAAATAAATGTAACATATTTATGTAAAATTTTAAAGTTTAGGTTATATTGTGCCGTAAACCCATGTGGTAGAAGCTCTAAGTAAGGAGTGTGTACTTTTCGGAATAAGAATTCTGAAATAACAAATTAATATATCATGCATATAGCTAAAATATATACAAGATATATTAATTATTAAGAAATGTAAAGGTAAAATACATCTCTAAAACCCAGTAAAATCAAGGTTTTTAAAAAAAAGTTGTAGAAACTATCAGAAATGACGCAATTTTTGGTTAAAAAAATATTTTACATGGACATAGAGAAGTATAAAAGCAAATTGTTCGTATGCTTGTAAAAAGCAAGAACAGTTGAAGAAAGGATTTGAATATGTGTGCATTATTAGACCCTAATTACGTATCTCAAATTGGAGCAGGTCAATTACAGAACTTGATTGACCAAGGTATAATTTCAAAAAACGAAAAGGGAGAATATATTGGTAAAGAACAATATTTTTCTGAAAGTTGTTTTGTGAAAAAACCTGTTGCTGCTGAAGGAACCGGAGGGGTTTCCTCAGTAAACGGTAATGCATCTGTTCAGCAAAAACCTGTTGTCGGCACTGTTGTTGAATCAAATCCTAATAATAAACCACAGGACACAAATATTGTTTCACAAACTTCAACTACAACAGTTGCTTTTAATGATATTACAAGTGGTTTGACAGATGCAGGTTATAAGCTTGATGAAAAAAGTGTAGCCGAGTTATCTGCTGAATTAGAAAAGGCGGGTATTTCCGTTGACAAAGAAGGAAATATTTCTATTGCTTCACAGGAAGCAGGCCAAAAGTTAAATAATATTATTGCAAAATATGCAGAAGGTAAGCAGGAGACACAACTTCAATTTACAAAGGAAACTGATCCTGAATTTGTTGAAACTATGGTGAAAGAGGGATCTATTAAGAAAAATGAAGACGGTACTTATACAGTTTTGGATAAGGCTAAAGCCGAAGCTCGTTTAAATAAAGTTGAACAAGAGCCTCAAAAACAATCTATGCCTCCTGTAGAAGTAAATGTAGAAGCTAAGAAAACAACTGAGACAGTAAGAGAAGAGGGTGCTGTTCAAATTGCAGATGATTTGAAACATAATAAAGCTGGCAGGAAGCAGACAGAAGAAGCTTTCAAAGCAGAACTCGAAAAATGGGCAGATAAGCCTGAAAATCAGTCTACAATGCTTCTTTCTATTGCAAAACATAAATATTCAAAAGATATTGAAAAACAAATAGGTAAGATTACAAAAGAATATAATAACAAAAAGTCAGATGTAGAATTATTCAGAGATTATATGACTAATTATGCAACTGATGATGAGAAAGCATATGCTACTACTCTTCTTCGAGATGTTGATAAAAATGCATCTGACGAAGAATTACTAGCGGCTTTACAAAAAGGTACAAAAAGTAATAAAGTAAAGGATTTGTCTGATCCAAGAGACAGAAAAAATGCTGTTTATTATTATACTTTGCAAGGAACAAATTTTGATAAAAATGTCTTAATTGAAAGAATGGCAACTGTTGATGTTTTGAGTAAAAGAAGTGATAAACAGATTGAAAAAGATAAAAAAGAATTTATTGAAGATGAAGCAAAACGTCAAACAAAAGCGGCAGAAACAAAGCAGAATATTGAAAATACAAAAGTTCATTTTTCTAAAGATGCAAGAAAAGCTGCAGAAAAAGCCGAAACAAATTCGGCCATTGAGCATAATGATATTGGAAAAGCAGGGCGTGAATTAGTTATGGCTGACCCTGACCGATTCTGTACCGAGGGAACAGCTTCTGATTGCGATTTTGAAGTAGATGGCAAATATTATAAATTTAGTGAAGATAAATTTAAAGAATTTTGCAGACAGGCTTGCAGCGGATCTCTTGATAAGTTAGATGATGACGTTAGAGATAATTTTGATGAAGATAATAATTTAACTTTACAAGAAGGTCGTGATGTTTTAAAAGAGCAATTTCTTAGAGATAAGGATGGTAATCCACGATCTATAGAACAGATTCTTGGTAATGCCAATGGAAAAGTTGGCAATAAAGAATTAAATGAACTCCGTCATTTAATTGAAAAGGGTGGTTACAGCCTTGATAAAAACCCAACTAACGCTAAACGTGCTTTGCATGTACTTAAAGGTGTTGGTATTGGTGCGGCATTAGGTTTTGCAACTGCAGGATTGGGTTCTGTCTTGTCTGGTGCTGTAAGTATTGCAGGGGAGACAGCCTCTCAAATGGTTACATTGAATGGGCCTGCCTCTTTAAATTATAGTAAGGATGTTACACTCACCGGGGAGGCATCATTAGCTTATGAAGATTGGGTAACTACGACAGATACTTGGACTGATGAATTTGGAACGGTCTCATCTACTCATAATACACCGGTATCTGGAGTAACAACTGGAGATGTAACTTTATCTGGTACTGTGAGTGGTACAGCAACTGGAGATGTATCTCTATCTGGCGAAGTTGATGGACAAAAATATAGTGATAAGGGTAATAATCACCTAAAAACAGCGACAAATGCGGCGATATTTGGCGGTATCGGTGGCGGTGTCAATAATGCTATTAATATGGGTAAAATTCATGCAAGAAGTAAAAGTGATTTAATAGTAAAACTAAGAAATGAGGTTACTGATACAGATACAGAAGATACAACATTTAAACTTAATATTCCACAATCAAAGACTGTTTCTGTAAGATCTGGTGAAATTACTGAAAAATCTGAAGTTCCGACAAGACCTTTTACTCCATATCGTAGTGCAGAGGCATATACAGTATTGTATGAACTCAATGGAAACGAAATTCCTGCTAAGTATAGAGAGGCTGTTTATAGAAAACTTGATCAGATGTGGAGAGCAGGTACAAATATGAAATGGGGTGATATCCCTAGAAATGTTCCTGTATATCACAAGGTAACAATTAATGTTGACGGTCAGGAAATAACTGTAACTAGAAAAGACAATTGGCGTGATATTGAAATTGCAAAAGGACGTCCTGGAGGCAGTGGAGGTATTTACAACAAGTCAGAATCGGAATCAGTATCTTATCGCGGTAAAGGTGAATATACTGAATACAATAAATAAAAATTAAGGGGGAATTTATTTCCCCTTAATAAAATATAAATTTTTGTAAATATTTTATAAAAAACAGTAAAGATTTTGCACTTAAAGCCGTTTATATACATGTAATATAAAGTGTTTACGTGCAAGAAAAAGAAAATAGAGGTCCAAGATGAAGACACTGGGAATAAAGAAAAAAAGAGTAGTTGCATTTATGTTAAGTTTGCTCCTTGTCATGCAGCAATCTTTAACTTATCAGGTTTTAGCATCAACAATTACCAATGCTGATGGCTCTGCAATACCCAGTGCGGGAAATAATACCTGGAATATCGGTCCTGATGCGGTAAATGGCAGTACTGGTTTTAAACAATTTGACCAGCTTAACCTAGATCAAGGACATGTTTTAAATTTTATTTATGAATATATGACACAAAGAGGTTATAATGTTACCTGGAATCCTGATACTACTACTCATAGTATTAATTATACTAATCCATCAAGGGGGACAATTGATACATTTGTAGCATTAGTTAACCAAGGTGTTAATATACAAGGGATTGTTAATGCTTTGCAAAGTGTTGGCGGAGCATTAAAATCTGACGGGAATTTAATGTTTATATCTCCCGGAGGGATGGTTGTCGGTGCATCAGGCGTTTTGAATGTTGGAAATTTATCTGTTATCGCGCCAACACAGACATCTTATGATTCTTTAACTAGATATTTAGATTTACCAACAAAACAGGAAGGCTTATTAACTTCAGTAGAGCTTACGGATGGTCGTACTGAAGGTAATTATGATATAGTTGAAAATTATAGTGATAGTTCATTTGTTACTAATACTACTGACAAGACATTTAATACATCAACTTTACAAGCCGGAGACGGCAGTACATTAACTTTAGGCGGAGATGCTATCACTATTGACGGTAAGGTAGCTGCCCGCGGTGATGTTAATTTACAGGGTGGACAGGTTAATGTTAACGGACTTGTTGTTGCAGGTCTCGGTAACAACCACACGGATGCATTGACAGGTGAAGCTGCCGCCACTGAATTATTTGAATCCTTAGTTAACACTGATAATATGGGTTCCGGTAATACATTTGTTAATAACAACGGTAACATTACAATTAAATCTGTTACCGGTACTTCTGTTGCTAACGGGGCCAAAGTTAGAAATTATGGAACAGGCAATATTACTATAGAAAACACCGGTGCATCGGGTGTTAAGATTGCTGGTGAGGTTTCTAACCCCAACGGTAACTTAACAGTTACAAACTCTGCCGGTGAACTTCTTGTTGATTCTACAGGTGTTGTTAAAAATAAAGGTAATATGACTTTTACTAACAACGGTTCAGGTACAAGACTTGCGTTGAACGGTGATGTTGATAATGAAGGAACATTAATTGCTACAAATGAAACAGGTTCAAATGGACTTTTAGTCGGCGGCACTGTTACAAATACCGGTAATTCAACATTTACTAATAAAACGGGTGCTTTGAATATAACCGGAAATATTACAAATACCGGCGATTTAACAATGACGAACAGCGGTAACGGCGGTTTGCTTGTATCCGGCAATATTACTAATAATACAGGTGATGCAAAACTTGAAAGCGACGGCGGACTGTTAAATATTCAATATGGCGGTACTGTTACATCTAACGGTAAATCAATGGATATTCATA
>CALUVX010000154.1 GCA_944324295.1 Candidatus Gastranaerophilales bacterium | reverse complement strand
AACTATGCCGGCTTTAATTCAAAATTACACAAACAACGTGGCTGAAACAAGACTGAAAAAGTTTTATTCTATTATGAATCAAGCAATTTTACAATCTATTGTTGATAACGGAGAAGTTGAAAGCTGGAGCTATTTTAATAGTGATACAAGAGATGATGAAGGAAATCTAATTAATCAGGCAGATAAAAATGATGAATCTTTTCAAAAGTATCTGGCGCCTTATTTAAAAATTACTCATAAAAAAGAATCTAAAGATGCGGATGGAAACAAAATTATTCTTTATTATTTAGCAGACGGAAGTGCTTTTTATTTCGCACAACACGAAAATCGTGATATTAGCTTTATTCCTAAAAATCCTGAAAAATGTATTGAAAAGGAAAAATCTGCAGGAAGCTGCAGATTTGCTTTCGAGTTTTATCCGATAAGTGAATCTACTGACTGGAAATATTTATATAAAAAAGGGATGGAACCGGCATTATATAAGTGGGACGGAGACGAAAATACATTATACACAGATGGTACAAGAGGATGTAATGCACCAGGTAATGGGGGATATTGTACTGCAATAATTCAAAGAAACAGCTGGAAAGTCCCCAAAAATTATCCGAAAAGAATCAGTTTTTAAAAACTGCTTTAATTGCTTCAATCATGCCAGTTTCATCCGCAATATTTTTACCGGCAATATCAAAAGCCGTGCCATGACCAGGTGATGTCCTGATAATATCAAGCCCTATTGTCATATTAACAGTTTTATCACCCGCAACTGTTTTTATAGGGATTAACCCCTGGTCATGGTAATTTGCTATACAGCAGTCATAATCTAAAGCTTTTATAAATAAAGTATCAGCCGGAAGCGGTTTTGTAATATTCACGCCGCATTCTCTTAATCTTTCAACAGCCGGAATTAAAATATCAATTTCTTCACGTCCCAAAATTCCGTCTTCGCCCGCATGAGGGTTAAAACCGCACAGAGCAAATTTCGGTTTGGCAATTTCCAAATATTTTACAAAAAAATCCTTTAAATTAAGAATTTTTTCAACAACCATATCTTTGGTAAGAACAATATCTTTTAATGCAACATGCCGTGTTAAAAGCAAAACTCTGAATTTTCCCGCGACAAAAAGCATTTCCGCAAGCTGATTGTCATGTGCAAGATATTTTTGCAAAATTTCTGTTTGTCCGCTAAATTTATGCCCTGCAAGATAAAGAGCATTTTTGGCAACAGGCGCAGTTACAATTGCCCCTGCATTTATTTCACATGCTTTTTTAACAGATTGAAAAGAAAATTCACCGGCTTCTTTTGTAATTTTCCCCGGTTTAATATCCGACTCATAAGGAATTTCTATAATCTCATAACTTCTGTTTAATCGTCCATAAAAATCCAGAATTTTTTTATTAGAAATTAAAACAATATTTTCCAACGGCAAATCTAGCTTATTTAAGGCCTTTATCGTAATTTCAGCACCTATACCGTTAGGATCTCCCGTTGTAATTGCAATTTTATTCATTTTGCAAACCGCCATGGGTTTCAAAATACCTTAAAATATCAATTAAAGTATTTGCAGTACCCAGATTTCCCGATTTTGTAACAATCCATTGTGCATTATGATCAAGAGTTAAAGCAATTGCAGGGGCAACCTCATCAATAAGCTGAAGCTGGTAGGCACCGATTGCACTACAACATTTGTAAGATGTTTCACCGCCCAGTGTAATCAAAATAGCTTCTTTCTCTGCAAGTACACGTTTTGTCAATTCTGCAAGAAAATCAGTAATAACAGATGCAAGATTTGCTTTTGTCAGTTCCGCATTTAAAGAATCTTCAGAAAAACCGTCAAATTCTTTTATTAGTTTAGATGTATGAACAACAACTGTATTTTCAAATCTGAGATTAGATACAATACGCAGAACAAACTCATCTTTAACACCGTCAAGCACAGTTTTTAAATCAAGACTTATAGTCAAAACATCTTCAAATTCATCGCTGTTTTCAAGTTTTTCAATCTGATTTGCCGTAATTTGGGTTGCACTTCCGGAAACAATGAACTTCGGCAATCGCGGGAATGTCTTAATTATATGTTCCGCATCCAAATCCGCAAACCAATATTCACCCAGATCCTGTGCAAAAGCTGCAGTACCGGCAGGCAAAATTTTATTCTCGGATTTCTTGATTGCTAATGCAATTTGTTCAATATCAACGGTAGAAACCGCATCAGCAACAATAAGCTTTTTACCTTCTCTCACAAGTTCATTCATCTTTTGTAAGATAGGACCTGCACCTTTCATAATAGTTTTAAGCTCAAGGCTGCCGATAAGATTTTGATATTGCGGGAGCACCTGAGATTTCAACAGGGTCGGAATATGCGATTCAAATATAGGAGAATAAGGATCTCTTGCCATTTCGGTTCTTTCTATGGGAACGCCTTTCAAAAGATGATATCCGCCGACAGTTGTTCTGATTTCTGCCGGAAATGCCGGAACAACAACTGCCGCATCATAATCAAGTACCGACAAAATACCTAAAACTTCAACGGCAATATTTCCTCTCAATGTTGAGTCAATTTTTTTATAGAAGAAATCTGGGTTAAGTTTATCCACAAACATCTTTGTAGCTTTTAAAACCCTTTCATAAGCAACTTCCGGCTCAACATTTCGTGATTCTGTCGAAATCGCCCAAGTTTGAGTATTTTTTATATTCAAAGGCTCAATTTCATCAGAAAGCAAAATTTGAGTATTTGCCCCCTTCAAATGAAACTGCAAAGCTGTATCATTTGCACCCGTTAAATCATCCGCAATTATACCGACAATATCAGAATTAATTATCATATCTGGTCTTGCTCAATATCCCTTTTTGAACCTAATAACCTTATGCTGTTTGCAATAATCAGGAAATTTTCACGTTCGTTGCCTGTTGCTTTATCAGTCCACTTATTTTGTCCAATTCTGCCGTCAACAGCAACCTGAACACCTTTTTTTACATATTCACCCGCAAATTCTGCTAATTTATCCCACACATCAATATTAAACCAATCGGCAACTTCCGATTTTGTTTTAGGATCCCAGCGATTTACTGCAATTGAAAAATTTGCTTTAACCTTTCCTGATTCAAAATATCTAATTTCGGCATCGCGTCCTACTCTGCCTACTAAAACAGCTGTGTTCATATCTAAAACCTCATTTCTTTAATAAAGACATTTTACAACAAAAAACAATACATCAACAAAATTCGTGTAACTTTTTGTAACATTCACCCCAAACAGTAGCAATTTATATATTTATGGGGTTTAATAAAAAAGACGGAAAGGAAATATTATGCCTATACATTCTATTCAAAGTTCTGATAACAAAACCCAAAACAATATAATGGCAGCATCTGCA
>CALUVX010000153.1 GCA_944324295.1 Candidatus Gastranaerophilales bacterium | reverse complement strand
GAAACGAGTGAACTCGCTATATATTTGTCATCCTGAACTTGTTTCAGGATCTCATTTTCCCGCTCAGACAGCACTCGTTCTGTTGTTGTTTCGTTAAGCAGTAATTGTTGAAAATGTTTCGTGCGCTAAGCGCACCGATATTAGCTTGCCCTCCTGCCTTCTTACCCTCTAACAGCGAATATTTTTTCTCTCGTAAGAGAGAAAAAATATTCCAATAACATAGTTTATGTTATAAATATATATTCTTCATGTGTTCAATTTTAATTTCGGGTTTTAACGTAATCCCTATTACATCTATTCTGTAGTCTTTTATTTTATTGTCAGCAAGATAAAATTGTATCCCCTTTTTTATATTTTCGTATTTGGTTCTGGTAATTGCTTCAAAAGGCGTTCCAAAACCGGCCGTTTTTCTTGTTTTTACTTCAACAAAAACAGTTGTGTTTTTGTATTTTGCAATAATATCAATTTCGCAAAATCTTGAATAATGTTTATTTCTTTCTAAAATTTCATAACCGTTTTTTTCTAAATACCGGCATGCAAGATCTTCGCCTGCATCTCCGAATTTCCTGTTGTTCATTATTGTTTAATACTTCCTCTTGCAAATTCTCTAATATCAGCTAATTTAAACACGTCATTTATAATACAATTTTTGCTCCGGCGTGCCGGACAAATATCAATCCCGCCTCTTCGGGTGTAAAGCGCGCATACAAATAATTCATCATTTTTATCAAGCAAATCGAAAAGCCTTTTATAAATCATCTCACAGCATTCTTCGTGAAAATGAAATTCCGAGCGGAAAGAGCTTAAGTATTTTACGAGACTTTCTTCTGATATATGTTTTTTTGATTTGTAATAAAGAAATAAATCTCCAAAATCGGGCTGATGTGTTACCCTGCAGTTTGAACGCAGGGAATCAAACATTAAATGATATGTTTGTACCTGTTTATTTTCTTCTGTTTTTAATAATTCCGGAGCTTCTTTAAATTTATCGACTTTGAGAGTTTTTTCATCTACAAAATTCATTATATTAGTGAAATTTTGAAAAATTTCGATACGTTCTGCATTATTTTCTATAAAATGTGCTTCTACACCAGTTTCAAGTTTTTCACTTAAATCTTTTTCAATCTTATCTTTGCAGATTTTAAGGCATTCTGAAATATTAGAGCCAAATCTTGTCATATTGTATGAGTTCAAATAAAGTTTTAAAGATTTTGATTCTACGAGAAATTTGCTTGTACAGTTATATTTAAGTTTTAATAATCTTGTAACCGGCACTCCGTTTTGCGTCATCGCTGAAAATTCGTAAGCGTGCCAGATATCAAAGCCAATAAAGGGCAGATTGTTTTCGTCTATATCGTATTGCTTTCTGTTTTCACAGCGGGGTATTGCAACAAGAAGCGACGGATTATAATTTTCGCTTCCCTCAGATTTTTTGCCTAAATGTGTTGAAGCCAGTTTATCAGTTGTATTCATATCCAAATATTAGCATAAAAAAAGACAAGCTTTTTAAGCTTATCTTTTTTTTATTTTCTATTGATTTTTATTAAGCAATATCTTCGTACGCAGCAGGATTATTGAATAAATCGTAGTTGATTTCATTTTCGTTATCAGCAATAGCTGCAACAACAACAGCATCTGATGTTACGTTGACTAACGTTCTCATCATATCTGTTACTCTTTCGATTGTAAACAGGAATGCAAAACCTGCAACAAGCTGTTCAGGGCTTAATCCCATACCGTTAAGGATTAGTGCAATTGTAATTAAGCCTGCACCGGGAATACCTGCACAAGTTGATGATGCGATAATAGCTAATAATGCAATTTCAATGATTAAAAACGGTGTTAAAGCAACTCCGTATGCCTGTGCTAAGAAAATTACCGCAACTGTTTGCAATAGTGCCGTCCCATCCATATTAAGGGTAGCACCAAGAGGCAGAACAAAGCTTGCTATTTTATGAGAAATTCCGCGTTTTTCACAGCAGGCAATTGTCAAAGGCAATGTCGCAGATGAACTTGCTGTACCGAATGCTACCATCATAGCTTCAGCAACTGCAGAATATAATATTCCGATATTGACTTTTGAGAAGAATTTTAAGAAAAGAGGATATACAACACAAAGCTGGAGCATAAAACCTATAAACAATACAAGAAGATATTTTGAAATACTTGTGAAAATATCTATACCAAAACTTGATACAGCACTTGCTGTCAATGCAAATACGCCGGGAGCTGCAACATACATAATCCAATCGGTTATTTTCATTGTTGCTGCAAAAACTGATTCAAAGAAAGAAACAATCGGTCTGTTTACATCTCCGACTTTAGCGAGTGCAACTGCAAAAATTACAACAAATACTATGATAGGCACCATATCTCCGGCGGCAAATGAATGCATGGGATTGTTAGGTATAAATCCTAAGAAAATATTTAAAATATTACCCTGTTGTTGAGCCATGGCTGTTGCAACTGATGCCTGGACTTCACTTGCAGTATTTTCGGCAATATAATGTGCCGCACCTATTCCGGGTTTTATAATTAATGCAAGTGCTGCACCTATTGCAACTGCAACTGTTGTAATTATCCCGTAATACACAATCATTTTTGTGCCGAATTTCCCTAATTGTTTATTATCTCCGATACTTGTAATTCCTATTACTATCGCTGATACAACCAATGGGATTACAACCATCTGAATTAATCTTATAAATACCTGGCCAATGAATGTTAGAACAGTTGAAACAAGCGGATATTCATGACCGTGTAAAAATATCCCGACTAAAATACCAAGAATAATTCCGAAAAATATATGCCAGTTCCGTTTAATCCCGAGACCTAATGCAATAAGTATCTGCATGTGTAATTTCATATAATAACCTCTTTCAATATCGTTACTGAATAATCATACTACTTTTTATTCAAAATTTCAAACATTTTAAATAAAAATCATAGAATTGAGGGAGAGATTTTAATGAAATAATATACAAAAAAGACCGCTATGCGCGGTCTAAATATTTTACTATTGTCTTTGCAAATTCTTTGCTGGATTGATAATTTTGTGCTGTTATAAGGTTATCGTCTTCGACTATATTGACGATCCCGGGGTTAGCCTCAATAAATTCTGCTCCTGCTTCCTTAAAGGCGTCTTCCTGAAAGAATGGAATTATCCCATCCATTTTTGCAATAATTTCTTCTTCATTTGTGAAAGCTGTCATTTTTCTTCCGTTTACGAATGGAACCCCGTCTTTTTTCGCCGAAAGTAATCCAGCAGGTCCATGGCATATTGCAGCTATTAATTTATGTCTTTTGTTAAAGTCATTTATTATTTTTCCTAAATCTTCATTTTTATAAAGATCTATAATTGGCCCGTGTCCGCCCGGTAAAACAAGAGCGTCATAGGCTGTAAAATCTACAGTGTTTATTGGAACTGTGTCATTAAGAGCAATTTTCGCCTTTTCCCATTTAATATCTTCAAACAGATTTTCACTTTTTGTATCTATTGGGGCACACCCTCCGTTAGGCGAAGCAACAGTTATAATATAGTTTTGTTTTAGAAATTCAAGATATGGTATTGCAAATTCTTCAAACCAGACACCTGTTTTATGTCCGTTTTTAAATTCAGCGGCACTCGTTACAACCATCAGAATTTTTTTAGGATTTTCTTTGATAAAAACTTCGCAAAATTCAACGTCAATAATTTCTTCATTATCTTTATGCATAAATATTCCTCCTTTTATTAAAGATTGTGCTGAAGAAAAATTTTTTTCATCAGCAGAAAGAGGAATAAATATTTTTACCATTTCCCAAAATGCATTTTTTGTTTTGCGAAATATTCAACCTGTTCTACTTCCGACTTATCATCTGCAGGATAGCCGATTCCAATATAACATGGTAAAAGATAATCATCAGGAGCTCCAACTGTTTTAGCAACATTTATCCCCTCTTCTCCTACTGGTATCCTCATAGAGCAGGCCAATCCTTCCGCAGTCGATGCGAGGAATATGTTTTCAATAACACACCATATAGAGGCCAAGGGATTTAAGGAACTTACTGAGGTAGGATGCATAACACTGGAATTTGACTTAAAAAACGGTAAAATAATATGCGAAGCATTATATAACATAGAATATTGTCTCGGCATAGCAATTGCATACATTTTTTGCTGTGGGGTTCCATCTACAAGAGTTCGTTTTAATATATCAAGTGTCGGGGCAATACCTGTTTTTACGAATTGAAGAGCTTTTTCTTTGTCCTTTTTATTCTGTAAGATAACAAATTCCCAATTTCTCAAATGGTCATGGGTCGGAGCTTGTAAGCCTGCATTTATAATTTTTTCTATAATATCATCAGAAATTGTTTTATCTTTAAAATCTCTTGTAATTCGTCTGGCATATATAGCCTCATACAGCTCCATAAAAAATTTTCTCCTTAATTTTTTCAATAAAAAATCGGGATGACAAGATTCGAACTTGCGACCCCCGCGACCCGAACACGGTGCGCTACCAGGCTGCGCTACATCCCGACGATTATTTATTGCTATTGTAAAAATGTACAATAATAAGTTTAATTGAAACATAACAGAATAGCAATGCGCTACCATTCCCTCTTGCAAACGATATTTAATCGTTTGCTCGGCAGAGTGCTACATCCCCCCAATGATTTTATTGCTATTTTAACATTATTAATGTACACTTGTTTGAAAAAATCGGAACGACAGGATTTGAACCTGCGACCTCTACCACCCCAAGGTAGCACGCTACCAAGCTGCGCCACGTCCCGATTGTAAGGTTTTTTGAGACAATGACGCTTGTTAGCTACGCTACCAAGTCCCTCTCACAAACGATACTTAATCGTTTGTTCGGCAGAGTGCCACGTCCCGATTAAATTTTCAATTTACTGCCTTTTTATTATAACACCTCAAAATTTTTTGTAAACTGATT
>CALUVX010000152.1 GCA_944324295.1 Candidatus Gastranaerophilales bacterium | reverse complement strand
AATTATGGAAAATAAATTAGTAAAGGCAGGAAGAAATGAATTTAACAGAAAATTTTACACTGAATGAGCTTGTTTATTCAGCAACAGCAGAGAAAAATAAAATAGATAACCGACCTTCGGTTCAGGTTATAGCTAATTTAAAGTCGCTATGCGAGAATGTTTTACAGCCGTTACGAAATGCTTTAGGCTGCCCGATTGTGATTACGAGCGGGTTTCGATGTGCTGTATTAAACAAAAAAGTCGGCGGCCAGTCCAATTCTCAACACCTAATGGGACAGGCGGCAGATTTAGTAGTGCCTCAAAAGAATTTGAAAGATGTATTTAATTATATAAAATCTCACCTGAATTATGATCAGCTTCTGTACGAATACAGTAAAACCGATAAGTGGATACACGTTTCTTTCAGGAATGACGGTCATAACCGCAAGCAGGCTATTGATAATTATAAAGTATAATCTTTCATTAGGTCTCTCTATCAGCCTTGATTTATTAAAATCAAGGCTGTTTTGCTTATAATAAACTCTTAAGCTCTATTTCTATTTTTTTTCTACATTGTTGATATTTCGTTCGAACTATATTATCATATATTTCATTTATTTTCTGTTCAATATCATAGTGCCCCAATATACAGTTAGAAAATTCTTTTGATATTTCATTTTCAAGATTTGCAATTTCGTTATTGAAAAGAAATGTTGCTTCTTCAGCACAATCTCTTAATTGGGCTTGAATTTCATCACAAATATTTTGGAAGTTTTCTACAGAAGATTTTTCTAATTCACCAAATTTGTCGATTATTTTTTTGTATTTTTTATAATGTTCTTTTTTTTCATGAAATAGTGCAATATTGTATTGTTTTTTAGCTACAGATAAATGACAATTTGCAACAAAAATATTTATTATTTTTGATAAAATATTTATCCAAGCACTGTTAATCATATAATCTCCTTTCATACAAAATAGTGTATTCTGTTATTATGTATTTTGCAGTAATAACAGTAAGATACGGAAAAAATATATTGTTGTAAAGACTTCTTTTATAGATGCACTTGAGAGTATTTTTATTCGCCAGGATAAAGGGGATTATTCAATGCAGGTATTTTCAGACAGGTATAATGACAGATTAGAGCGTATAGAATATATAAAATTTTTGCGTAAACTGTTTGACTATACAAAAACAAATTGGACAAAATCTTACTTTATTAGGACTTAAAATTAAAAAAAGAATATTTTAAAATCGGCCTGAATTTTAATCTATAATACGATTGCACTAATACTATTAAAGTATTTCACTATATCGCATTTGCTTTATGTATAAAAACTTCATCTCCTCTAACGAATATACAATCAGCATAATCAGCATTTTGAATTCCGTATCGCCCTACAAAGTTATTTGATTTAGATATTAAAGTAATATCCTCTTGTATTTGATATGTATATGTATCCAGGTTTTCCGAATATAATCCATCTTTACTTATTGGATAATTTTCATATAACTCTTCATTGTAACTGCATTTTAAAAATTTTAAAAAAGCCTTTTCTGCATCAGCAATTTTTTTCTTTATATCTGTTTGTTTTGTAATATTATCTAAGTTGTTTAGATCCTCTGTGTTTTCTATGGTTTTTAAGTCCATATCACTAATTTCAAAAAATAATAAATAAAGTTCATTCTTGATTTTTGAAGAATTTTCATAAGGCTCTTCGTTTAATAATATTCTTAATCGTTTGTCATGTGGTTCTTTAACAAGTCTTGTAAAACTATTTCTCGATTTTGAAATACCTATGTAATGTAAATTAAACTTTGTAAAATCTAAATAGTTTTCAAATCCATAAAGTCCCTTTTTATTTCTTGATTTAAAATACCAAATATATTCTGTTAAAATTTGGTAAGTATCATGTGCATCAGTTATATTAATTACTTTTTCCCCCACCGCGATTTGTATTGGATATTGCAAAATTCCTTCAAAAAATTCATTAATATTTATATATCCAGTAGAATTTGTATTAGAATTTTTTAAAGTCATCGTAAAATATAGACAATTATTTTGTTCATATTTAAAATCAGAAAAAATAATTTCTTTACGTTGAACAATCATATACAAATTACTTCTTTCAAAATAATGTGTGTAATCATCATTACTTTTTAATTCTTCTATTTCCCAATTTGAAAAAGCGGGTGCAACTAATCTTAAATTACAAAGTTTGCTATTCATAAAATTCCTTTTTTATATAAACTAACACAAATATAAATAAAATGTATTATTTGAAAACTTTTTTAAAATAACAATGCTTCGGCAGCACCTTCGTTTGATTTTTATTATAAGGATATAAATATCGTTTGTTATTTGATTTTTTTAAGTAAAAAAATGGGTGCCTTTTGGGTGCCAAAATTATAAAAAATAATAAAAAATTACTAAAAATTATAGAAAATTATAAAAAGCAAAATAGGCTAAAATGCAATTATATATTAAAATATTAAAAATTACAAGAAATTACAAGAAATAAATTTCTCAACTCATAACCCGAAGGTCATTGGTTCAAATCCAGTCTCCGCAACCATGTAAAAAAAGCTTTTGAATTTATCAAAAGCTTTTTTAATTTATAAATTATCTCTTATTAAACCCTATTGGTCTGCGATTGGCAGCATCATTTTTGTGTACAAAATCTTTTATAGCTTTAGCAAAATCTTCATTAGTAATTTTCAAATTATCAATATCCGATTTTTCAAATGTACCATTTTCCATTTTGGTATAAATTCCTGCCCTTTCAAACGCATTTTCGTGCGCATTGTTTACAATAAATGCAATATCTGCTCCAGTAGTTTGCTTATCTAACAATCTCTTAGATAACATTACTTTATCCACATCAGGAGACAGTTTTTTGTTTTTCGTATGTATGTCAAGTATTTTATTTATGCCCTCAACCGTATCTGGAGCTTTTACTTCTATATGTTTGCCAAATCTTCCGGAACGTGTTATTGCACTGTCAAGAGCATCTAATTTATTAGTTGCGGCAATTACGTAAATTGCATCACCGTTTTTCTCTACATCACTCATTAAGGTCAAAAGCTGGTTTACAACCTTATCACCGAAAACATCAGAACCACCGCGTTTTTTAGCAACCGCATCAAATTCATCAATAAAAATTATACTCGGTTGATTTTCACGTGCCTGATCAAAAAGATTTCTCCAGTTTTCCTCTGACTGCCCGACCCATTTTGATTCCATTTCCAGACCGTTTAATTTTACAAAATCAGCCTTGGATTCATTTGCTAAAGCCTGGGCAATAAGAGTTTTACCGGTTCCCGGAGGACCGTACATTATAAATCCATGATTTACAATACTGTTTTCATAAGCCTCAGGATATTTAACAGGATATAAAATTCCCTTTTTCAATTCATTTATTACATTGTCCTGACCTCCCACATCAGCGAATGTAAGTTTCTTTGGCTTCACACCTGCAGTATATTGGGATAAAGCCTGTATTGATTTTATGTTTCTTTTTTCAATAGACGAGTTTACACTTTCCGTTAAGTCAAACGATTTAGAAAATATATGTCTTGAAAAACTCAAATCCGTATCAGGTTTACCCTTTATCGGAATAGTCGTATTTTTAATTTTTAAAATATCTCCAGGCGTAGCATAATATGTCTCTCTTGGTTTAACAGGCAAAAATTCACCGTCATAATTATAAAGAATATCAAATTTATTTGTGTTAGTTATTTCAAGTTCATCCATAAAATTTCTGAAAAATGCGACAGTACCTTCAATGTTGTCATCTTCTACAAAGATAAAACGTTTAATTGCATGCTCAAAAGCTTTTACAGATTCTTTTAAAGCTTTTTGAGCCGATTTTAAATCATTACCGGCTATAACTAAGTCTCCATGCTTAGTAATCTGAAAAACAGAGGCAAGTCTATCCTCTAACGGAATTTTTTTTGCAAGCTGAAGAGAAGTTGATTGAATTCCGGTGAAAACTGGAATATTTATGGGTCTAAGCAAATTCTGAGGATTTGTCTGCATATTTTGTTTGGCAACAAAGTCCCTTTCCCTCGAAGTCCTATTAGTGTAATTTGTACGATAATAATTTTGAATAGATGAAATTCTCACTGATACACCCCCTTGTTTATTGAGAATACATTATATTTTAAATATCGTCAATTAGCATCATAATCATTAATAAATTAATCTTTTAGGGAATTTACTACAAATGTAGTATATTTTTTAGTTTTTATGTATTATTTGTTTTTATAATTTTGCAGAATTTTGCAAAGGTATATTATCTTTAAAAAACAATTCTTACTATAAATGTAATATTTACACTTTTTAAAATTGTTACATTTATTAATACTTTTATGGTTTAATCCATATATGCAGATACTACTTAATTCACTTGCAATTCTACTTAGAATAATGAGTAATTCTCTCAGCAATGTTTTTCAAAAAAAACTTGCAGGAGAGAATGAAAATCCTGTAAATGTAAATTTTATAAACTATTTGATACTTAGCATAATCTCAATTCCGCTGATATGCTTTGTAAATTACAATCAATTAAACAATGATTTCTGGTTATATGCTCTGCTCGGTGGAATTACAGGTGCAATTTGCAATTGTTTTATGGTGCTGGCTTTAGAAAAGGGCGAGCTTTCTGTTCTGGGGCCGATTAATTCATATAAAGCTATTGTAGGGCTAATTTTTGGAATAATAATATTGCATGAGTACCCTAATCTTTATGGGATAATTGGAATAGGACTTATTATTGCCGGCTCTTATTTTATTTTTGATACTGCAAGTCCAAAAGTATTTTTACGAAAAGATATACAATATCGTATTTATGCACTAATTTTCTCTGCTTTGGAGGCTGTCTTCATAAAAAAAGTAATTATCCTTTCATCGGTTATCACTTCATTTATAGCATCAAGTTTGCTTGGAGCTTTATTTTCCTCCCTAATTGTACGTTTTTTTAGCAGCCAAAAATTACATATACCTAACAATAAACATTGTATTCTTTATTTGTTAACATCAATTTGCTTTGGATTAATGACTTTCACAACGGCTTATGTTTTTAAATATATGAATGTCGGCTATGCACTTTCACTTTTTCAACTATCTATTATTATTAATGTCGTTCTTGGATATAAACTTTTTAATGAAAAAAATCTGTTAAAAAAACTTTTTGGTTCCTTAATAATTCTTATAGGTTCAGCAACAATTTTAATTTTTGGACATTAATATGATAGAATTATTTTGAAAGGACTAACAATGCTTGCACCCGTTACAGGCAAAAAAGTAGAATACGATATAAGACCTTATAAAAGCTACAGAAGACACGTTGCAGAAGAACCGGACGCCGCAACGAAAGTAAAAGTTGCTGCGGGCTCTATTGCCGGGACATTAATCCCGATGGCTATACTTGCAAAACACCAAAATCGTAAAATTTACAATATAAAATACCATGTTAAGGAAATGATTCTTGTGAGTGCGGGGAGTATAGCCGGAGGATTAGCAGGAGGTCTTATTGCTGATAAAAAAGAAAACACAAAACAAAAAGTTAATGAAAGTGTATTTCAATTCATGAACGCATCAGTACCGCCATTAATTACAGGAGTTTTATACACATTCAGCAAAAATATTAAATACCGGATTGCAAGCACTATTATTGGACTTTTTGGCGGTATGCAGCTTGCCGCAAAACTTTCAAATAAAATTAACGACCCGCAGGACAAAGTTCCTGACAGAAAACTGACGTTTAAAGATTCAATTGCCAATATTGACGACGCGCTTGGAGTTTTAATTCTTGCAAAAGTCCCTATAGCGGAAAAATTACATATTGACAAGACATTACCGGCGATTTACAGCTGGTGCGGATACAGAGCAGGAATAAGCAACTAAAAATTATTCTGCTGTTGAATCTTCACTTTCAATTTTTATCTGTCCGTCTTTTTCTACAAACTTCTTTTTATTGAATAACTTATTTATTAAAGGTTCACGAGGGGCATTGCGTTTTTGGTAACGCGCCTTTTCCGTCTCTACATCATTGTAATCATTCAGAACTTCCATTCTAAACCTCTGCTGATTTATCATTTGCATATCGTGAACCTGAATTATTGATGCATCAGTGGGTAATACCGCATAAGCCGGTGTAATAATACATATAAAACAAACAAAAGTTATTACTTGCTTCATAACACTTTTCTCCGTTTTTCTTATTTTATTCTGAAAACAACATTTGCAACTGCAGTTACCTTTTTGTCAATTGTTGTAGTATCGTTTATACCCATATCAGAAACATTTGTAGAATCTACAGGAGTAATTTGAAAAACTCCCATATTTACAGACTGAATTTTACC
This sequence comes from Candidatus Gastranaerophilales bacterium, assembly GCA_944324295.1. Lineage (GTDB taxonomy): Bacteria > Cyanobacteriota > Vampirovibrionia > Gastranaerophilales > Gastranaerophilaceae > Stercorousia. The sequence goes on along the minus strand of CALUVX010000152.1, from coordinate 5,922 downwards.
GGGTTTGTTATGTGTAGCTTTTAACATTGCAGTTGCTCTTGCTTTTGCATCAGTAGTTGCATCTTCCAAGAGTTTTACCTTTAAATCCGAAAGACCGGAGTAAAAATACTGTGCGTTCATAACATTTATATCAATACCTTTGTCAAGCAGACTTTGAATATCTGTAGAAATTTCTTTTATTTTCTGAACATCGTCAGATTTAATAATAATCTGCTGGGACAAATTAAAATAAGCTATATCATTTGTCATATGACCACTTGGTGTATATTTATAAGAATAATAACCGTGTGCTGCTTTTACATCTGTATCCGTAATACCTTTGTCTTCCAAATACTTCATAACAATGGGAAGTTGCGATTTTACTGCATTATAAGCCAATTGTTTATTAGGTTTTCTGGCATTAATTTCAAATTCCAATCTTGCAGAATCTGATTTAACAACCTGGTATGCAGAACCTGTTACGGTAATTTTATCCTTAGACATATTACCGGTGCCTGTTTTAACTGCGACAACCAAACCAAGTGCAAGAATTACGGCAAGCCAAATTAACTGCAATTTTTCTAATTTTTCAAACATATACACACTCCTTTATTAAAATCATATATCACATTATAACCGATATTTTATAAAAATCAATTGCGAAAGACAAAATAATATGTTAAAATTTACAACAAAAAGCGGGGATTATATGAACAAATATTTAAAAAAAGTATTAAACGAAGTTAAGAAAAAAAATTCAACTGAAAAAGAATATCTTCAGGCGGTAGAAGAAGTTTTGCTTACAATTGAACCTGTAATTGAAAAACATCCTGAATATGAAAAAACAGCTCTTCTTGAAAGAATGATTGAACCGGAAAGGATTATAACTTTCAGAGTTCCTTATGTAAATGATGCAGGACAGGTAATTGTCCATCGCGGTTACAGAGTACAATTCAGCAGTCTCATAGGGCCTTACAAAGGCGGACTAAGGTTTGACCCTACCGTAAATCAAAGCATTATGAAATTCCTTGCTTTTGAACAAATATTTAAAAATGCCCTGACAGGTCTTCCGATAGGCGGAGGGAAAGGCGGGAGCGACTTTGATCCGAAAGGGAAATCTGATAACGAAGTTATGAGATTTTGCCAGAGTTTTATGACCGAATTACAAAGGCATATAGGTGCAAATATTGATGTTCCCGCAGGAGATATAGGCGTTGGTGAAAGAGAAATCGGATATCTTTTCGGACAGTATAAAAGGATAAAAGATATGTATGAAGGCGGAGTCTTAACAGGAAAAGGACTTTCATACGGAGGCTCTCTTGCCAGAAAAGAAGCAACAGGTTTCGGACTTATTTACTTTATGCGTGAAATGCTTGATAACAACAGAAGCAAATCTTTAAAAGGTAAAACAGTAACCATTTCCGGTGCGGGAAATGTAGCCATATACGCCTGCCAAAAAGCTTTGGAATACAGTGCTAAAGTCGTTGCGATGAGTGATTCTAAAGGATGCATCTATGACAAAAACGGAATAGATTTGGAATTGATAAAAGAAATTAAAGAACAACGCAGAGGGAGAATACGTGAATACTTAAACGTTCATAAAAAGGCCGAGTACTTTGAAAGAGAAAGCGAAGATTCTCCTATTTGGAATATTAAAACCGATATTGCTTTACCCTGTGCCACACAAAATGAACTAACACTAAACTCTGCAAAAAAACTGGTATCTAACGGTCTGATTGCTCTCGGGGAAGGTGCAAATATGCCCTGCACAAAAGAAGCAACAGAATATCTGCTCCAAAACAATATTTTAATTGCACCTGCAAAAGCTGCAAATGCAGGAGGAGTTGCGACTTCAGCTATTGAAATGAGCCAGAACAGCATGAGATATTATATGCCGTTTGAAGAAGTTGATAATAAACTAAACAACATAATGATTAATATATTCAATTCCTGCAAATCCGCATCGGAAGAATATAATCTTGGGAATAACTACGTTGCCGGAGCAAATATCGCAGCATTCAAAAAACTGGCTGAAGCAATGCTGGCTCAGGGAATTGTTTAAGACTCAAACAAACTTTTTATAGTTTCTTCAGTACAAGCCTGAGGTGCTCTTTTGTCATATTTATATTTGTTGTACTTACAATATTCCGTAATAACAAGTTTTAAGCTTTCTATCTCTCGCTTATTCATAGCTATTGCAAAATCAGACATCAAAACAGGATACTGCTCTTTATAAGATTTTTCCGCAGCATTTGTTATTGGAAAAACACTTGTTAGGAGCCTTTGCCTGTCTGATTCATACAAAATACATTTTCCCTTTATATAACCAGAAAATTGATTATCTACTCTAAAATTTTTTGATGCTCTATCACAAACATCATGCAAATATTTATGGCTGGAAACCATGCTTTCCATTGCAACCTTTTTGGCATCTTTTGTTTCAGCCGCAAAGGAAGTACCTAAAGTTAAAATTAAAACTGTTAATAATAAAATTAATTTTTTCATATTTTTATGATACTACATTCAGCAAGCTATGGCCGAAAGTTTACATTCATTAATACATGGTAATTCAATATTATAATGATTGTAGTTTGATTTTTTACTTTCTACGGCTATTGTACCGTTATGAGCATTTATAATTTGTTTGGCAAGGTACAAATTCAAACTGCTTCCGACTTTATCCATTTTTTCAGAAGATGTTGTATACATTTTAAACATATTTTGAATGGTTTCGGAAGAGACATAAGGACTTTCAAAACCGAGTGATATAAATACCGAATTAGAGTTATTAATTTTGCCGATTTCACATATTATCTCTGTGTCGGTATATGCATTTGAAACACAAAAATCTATAAGATTTTCAAAAGCTTTTTTCATCTGTGCTTTATCAGCATATAATGATACAAATTTATCTTTTGCCTTTACTCTTACCTTAATATTTTTGCTGTGCATTGCTCTGACAGACTTTGAAAATGCTTCATCGAGAAGCTTAAGCATGTGTACTTTTTCGTAATTTAAAATTATATCGTTGTTTTCGTACTTATAAGTTGTTAATATTGTCGAGAGCATATCATACATACAATAACAAGAATCAAGAGTGAGATTTAATATTTCTTTTTGGTTATCATTGACACTTCCAAGATTTCCGCTTATCAGTAACTCGAGTGCCCTTATTTGTGCAAGTGTCGGAATTTTCAAATCATGACTCAAGGTAGAAATATATGTTTCTCTTTGTCTTTTTGCATCTCTTTCAATATCAATATTTTTTCCGAACACAACAAACCCGTTGACATCATCACTATGGTTAAGAATAGGGACTTTAAGAATTCTGAACCAATTTTGTCTTCCGTCAGTTAATTTTACATGCCTGTCAGTTACAAGAGGTTTTTTGTTCTTGATTACAAATGCATTCTCCGCCTTCATCTGTTCCATAGTATCCCTTTCAAAAATATCTGCGGACAACTCGCTTAATTGTCCTCCTTCCTCAATATCAAAAAATTTTAATGCTTCCACGTTTCCTTCTAAAAACTTATTTTCCGTATCTATTACATAAGCCATCATAGGCATATTGTTTAATATCGCGGTAAGATGATTTGAACTGTATTCAACCTGTTTTTTTAAACGTTTTTCAATTTGTTCTTTTTCCGCAAAAAATTCATTTTTAAAAACACAGATTATTGTATATGTATTTATCAGCCCGAAAACAATTCCAAAAGCAATAACCTGCAATGCATATTTAAAATCTGCAAAACAGCATAATATGATAATTACAAATGTTGCCAAAAATACAAAAAAAGAAAAATTTTTCAAAATAGACTTTTTAAACATACTTTCCTCTATTTCTAATTACATTTACATACTACGGGAATACAATTTAAAATACATTCCCCAATTGATTAATATATAAAACGGGTAACATGGGTAATTATCTATCGCAGCTGCATTTTTTCCCGACAGGACTGCCAAATATTAATCTTAAACCACCGAAAGGCTTTTTCATGGTACAGTTTAAACCTTCGGTCATTTCATCTAAATTACACAAAACCCTGTTGACTTCATTTATTGTACAGCCCAGTTGAGGAAGAGTATTATTTAATTCATTAGTCATCAATTTTACATTACGGCTCACAATTTGAAAATTCTTTGCTGTAGCATCAAGCCTGCTGCCGTTAAATGCCTCGTTTAAATTAGTTGTAGTAACATCAGCATTTGACGAAATTTTTACAAAATTTTCAGTACTTTCGCTCAAATCTTTAGAGGCCTTTACAACATTCGGTTTTACATCTGCAGCAATAGAATTCAATGTTACAAATAAATCACCCAAAGTCTGAATTGTTGTATTTAAACTTTTTATTGCTTCTGCGGCATCTTTTTTCATTGCTTCTAAAGATTCAGGATCCTGATTTGCCAGATAAGATTCCAGTTCAACCGAAGTTTTTCCGGAAATTCTGTCTCCGTCTTTTAGAAGGAATGCAGAAGGCACATCCGGCAATACCAAATCTATATAATCAAATTTTTTATTCCATCTGTTGCGTTCTTTTTTTAAATTCGCAGAAATATTCACAGGCAAATGAAGATCATGCGGATGTAGTTTCATTGTTACAATTGTGGATGTATAAGACTTATTTGGACGTACCTTTATAACACTTCCTATTTTAAACCCGTTGTAATAGACAGGTGCTCTGTCATGAAACGGACGTAAATTATTAAATTCTGCAGTAACATAAGTATTGGTCCTATAGTTATAATACGCAAGACCGATAATCAAAAGTATTCCTATAACAGTTAGGGATTTATAAAGATTGTTCATATTGGAAATTCTATTTTATGTAAAATAAAAACACATTCCCGAATGGACTAATTTTATAGTACAATATTCCTATGGAAGAAAATAAATATTCTAAAAGAGCCGGAGAACTTTTTAGAAAGGGTTATAACTGTGCACAATCAGTATTTTGTGCGTTTGCAGATGAACTTGAACTTGATTTTGATACTGCATTAAAACTTTCATCTTCATTCGGCGGTGGAATGGGAAGACTCAGAGAAGTATGCGGAGCAGTAAGTTCAATGTTTATGATTGCAGGATTAAAATACGGTTATACTACTCCTGCTGACGATAAAATAAAAGGAGAACATTATGCAAGAATACAATTTCTTGCAAACGAATTCATTAAAAAGAATAATACAATAATCTGCCGCGAACTTCTGGGGCTTGAAAAGAAACATGATTCTCCTATACCCTCAAAAAGAACCGAAGAATATTACAAAGTCCGTCCATGTGAACGGCTGGTAATGGAAGCAGCAGAGATAATAAGTAATTATATAAACTCAAAAACAAATAGGTCATAAAAACTTTGTAACAAAACTACAAAGATAATAAAATTAGCTTACCGGGCAAAACTTTTATAATATAATTATTTTGTTACATTAGCTGATTTGATAATTGTGTAAGATTACTCTGATGCTACAATAATGAAAATGATTAAAAGGGAGGCATTTATATGAGAAAGTTACTGGCAATATTACTGGCTTCACTTCTTATATTCAACAGTACAGCAACATCTTCATACGCTGTAATTGAAAATTTAGGACTTAAACAGCAATCAATGAAGGCTGAAGAAAATGCAATTATCCCTCAAAGACTTGAAAAAGAAATCAAAACATCACTTGCAAAAGTTTACGGACAGGAAAATGTCGAAGTAATATATTCAAATATTCTTGCAATAGCTAAAAAAGCCAAAGAAGAACGCTCTTCAGCACTGATTGAAGAAGATTTAACAAGACCTTCAGACTGGTATAAAGATGAAGTAATTTATATGTTTTATGCCAACCACTTTGGAGTCAAAAATCCCGACAAAACAAATACTTTCAAGGATGACATCCAAATGCTCGATTATTTAAAAACTCTAGGTGTAACAACAATTTATATTCTGCCGTTTGTTG
>CALUVX010000151.1 GCA_944324295.1 Candidatus Gastranaerophilales bacterium | reverse complement strand
TAATAAAGTATTTTTTACGATAAAAATTGCTCTAACATATTACATTTATTCAAAGGCCTTAATAATTGATTTATTATAATCCGGTCTTAATATGCCTTTTTCAGTTATTATACCCGTGATTAATTCATGCGGAGTAACATCAAAACCGGGATTTATAACATTTACGTCCGGTGCACAAATAATTTTACCGTTTATATGCGTAACTTCCTCATGTGAACGTTCCTCTATAACTATTTCATCTCCAGTTTTAATACTAGTATCAATTGTTGATAAAGGAGCTGCGACATAAAACGGTATATTATGATATTTAGCAGCAATTGCAACGGTATAAGTCCCTATTTTATTTGCGGCATCACCGTTAGCCGCAATTCTATCAGCTCCGACAACAACCATATCAATCATGCCTTTTTTCATAAAATATGAACACATCCCGTCAGTTATCAAGGTTGTCGGAATTCCATCCATAGTAAGTTCAAACGTAGTAATTCTTGCACCTTGCTGACGCGGACGAGTTTCATCAGCAAATACTTTGATTGTTGAATCATTTGCAAAAGCGGAACGCACAACACCGAGAGCAGTGCCATAACCTACAGTTGCCAAAGCCCCTGCATTGCAGTGGGTCAGAATTGTTGCGCCTTTCGGAACAACTTCTGCACCATAATCACCGATTTTTTTATTTATGGCAATATCTTCATTTTCAAGTTTTATTGCATTTTGCTTAAGTTCTTCAATAATACCTTTTATATCAGATTTTGAACTTTTAATAATTTCTTTTTTTTTTTTATTAGCCCACATCAAATTTACTGCTGTTGGACGGGATGTTGCCATATAATCAGATTTTTCAAGGAGTTTTTTAACAAATTCTTCACGGGATAGGTTTTCATTCGCCAATTCCTGAGCAAATAAAACAACCCCATGTGCTCCTGCGACACCTATTGCAGGGGCACCTCTGACTATCATATTCTTGATAGCATTAAACATTTCCCGTCCGCTTGTAATATTTACATACTTAAACTCATACGGTAAAATTGTTTGATCAACCATTTTTGAATAATTGTCAACCCACTCTATTGTTTTTATTTTTGAATGAAATTCTGCCATTTTTTATTCCTTTTTTATTTAATAATAATTGAAATATATTTATACGTAAAGTGTGTTATTTGTGCTAAAATAAATACTATGATAGACAGATATTCACGCGAAGAAATGAAACAGATTTGGGATTTACAGTCTAAATTCCAATATTACCTTAATGTAGAAATTGCCGTAGCAGAAGCTTACGCAGAACTGGGAACATTTCCCAAAAGCGATATTGAAGAATTAAAAAAGAAAGCAAAATTCGACATCAAACGAATTGATGAAATAGAAGCAGAAGTAAAACATGATGTAATTGCATTTTTAACTTGTGTTAATGAAAGTTTAGAGGACTTAGCAAAATACATGCATGTCGGTATGACAAGTTCAGATGTCATTGATACCGCATTTGCACTGCAAATACAGGACAGCGGGAAAATTATTATCAAAGATTTGGATGAAACAATCCAATCAATGAAGGAATTAGCCGAAAAACATAAAAATACAATCTGCATCGGGCGTTCACACGGTGTACACGCGGAAGTTATGACATTCGGCATAAAGGTTTGCAGCTGGATTGACATTCTTGAACGCCAGAGGGCAAACTTTATTCACGCGCTTGATGAAATCAAGGTCGGTCAAATTTCAGGTCCTGTAGGTACTTACAGCAATATTCCGCCTGAAATTGAACAAATTACCTGCAAAAATCTGGGACTGCGACCTGCAAGAATTTCAACACAGATTATTGCAAGAGATTACCACGCTTACTTTATGCAATCTCTTGCTCTTATTGCAAGTGTAATTGAACAGTTCGCAACAGAAATCAGACATCTGCAAAGAACAGAAGTTTTAGAAGTTGAAGAGGGCTTTAGCAAAAACCAAAAGGGATCATCGGCAATGCCCCACAAAAAAAATCCTGTTTTATCAGAAAATCTTTGCGGGCTTGCACGTGTTGTGAGAGCAAATTCTCTTGTTGCGCTGGAAAATATTCCGCTGTGGCATGAACGTGATATTTCACATAGTTCCGCCGAACGTATAATTTTCCCTGACAGTTTGACACTTGTTGACTTTATGCTTAACAGATTTAACGGTATTGTCAAAAATCTTGTAGTGCATGAAAAAAATATGCTCAAGAATACCGAAAAATTCGGCGGTATAGTTTTCTCCCAAAAAGTTCTTTTAAAACTGATTGAAAAAGGAATTACAAGAGAGGAAGCTTATCGTCTTGTGCAAAGAAATGCCATAGATGCATTTGAAAATGACGGCGATTTCAGGGTTAATCTTTTGAATGACAAAGATGTTACAAAACTTCTTACTCCGCTTGAAATTGATGAGATATTCAACAAGGAAGAATTTTTGAAAAATATAAATGAAATTTATAAGCGAATATTATAATATTTAGATTTCTAAACATGATATTTTCATAATAATGCTACTTCTTTTCTAAAAATCAAAACATATTATTACAAATTATTTTACAGATTTACAAGTTTATATATATAAAAAGGGAATTATATCGCAGTCTACACCAAGCAACATCTTAAATGTCTCCCTGATCTTGTTTCAGGGTCTATCAACATCGAGATGCCGAAACAAGTTCGGAATGACAGCATAACTGTATTTTAAATACACATAGTATAAACTGCATATAATTCTCTATAAAAAACTCTTGCTATAATAAAAAATATGGTATAATATTATTATATAGTATTTGAGGAAGTTTATGGCAAAAATAAAAATTACAGTTTGTATGGGAAGTTCATGTTTTGCTCGCGGAAATCAGCAAAATCTTGCGTTTATAGAAGCATTTATCAAAGCGCATGATTTAGAGGCAGACATTGATCTTGCAGGTGCAAGATGTGAAAATAAATGCGCTATGGGGCCTAATGTTGTTATAAACGGGGTTGAATACAACAGCGTAGATGAAAAAAAACTGGAAAAAATTCTTACAAAATTAATTTGTAAAAGGTAAAAAGCATCTTATAAAAATGGAGAATATAAATTATGGACAGCCATTATCCGGTCTATACATTGATAAACGAATGTCATGACTGTTACAAATGCATCAGGGAATGTCCCGTTAAAGCTATTAAAATTGAAAACGGACATGCATCAGTAATACCCGAAAAGTGTATAGCCTGCGGCAACTGCGTAAAAGCATGTCCGTCTAACGCAAAAAGAGTTCGAAATGATATTGCAAAAGCAAAAAATTTAATTCTTGCACAAAAACGTGTCTTTGTATCACTTGCACCTTCATGGAACGGTGTATTTGAACATTCTCCCAAAAAGATGATTTCAATTCTTAAAAAGCTCGGATTTAGTGATGTTTCGGAAACTGCTCTGGGGGCCCAGGAAGTCTCAGTAAAAACAGCAGAAATTTTAAACAATTCCGAAAAAGGACTTTTTATATCAAGTGCCTGTCCGGTAATAGTAGATTATATCAGGCATTATCGTCCTGAATTTTTAAATTGCATAACCCCTATCGGTTCCCCGGCTATGACGCATGCCAAAATTCTAAAAGAAAAATACGGCGAAGATATAGCTATTGTTTTCATAGGCCCTTGTATAGGCAAAAAAAATGAAGCATCTTATACAGATCTAATTGATGTTGCATTGACTTTTGAAGAACTGAAAATCTGGATTCACGATGAAGGAATTGATATTGCGGGAATTATTTCGGACAGCAAAAATCAATTCGTCCCATATAGTGCTTTTGAAGGTTCTTTATATCCAATAGACGGCGGAATGAATGAAACATTGAAACGTATCGGAGTAAAAGAAGATATTCAGCTTATAGATGTCTGTGGTCTTCATGCTTTTGAAAGAGCTTTGAATAACCTTGATCCTGCAAAAATTGATAAAACTATTTTTGTTGAAGGTTTGGCCTGTGAAGGCGGATGTATCGGCGGACCTTGTATTTCTACCAACAAAGCAAGTCTTTCTATAGTATCGGATGTTTTATCAAAAGTGAAAAACAGAGATTACATACCTAAAAAGACTTCAACGGTTGTTGATTATGAAATGAAGCCGTGCAAAGTTGTAACAAAAGAGTATCCGCTTGAAGATATTCTTAAAACACTCAAAAGAATAGGCAAACACACCGTAGATGATGAACTTAACTGCGGAGGATGCGGTTATGCAACATGCAGAGATCTTGCCAAAGCTCTTCTTGACGGGGATGCAGAACCTTCAATGTGTGTTTCTTACATGAGAAAAATTGCCGTAAGAAAGGCCGCCGCAATGATTAGATGTATGCCTGCCGCCGTTGTTATGGTCGACAACAATATGAATATTCTCGAAGCAAACGACAGCTTTATGAAAATGTTCACAGGCGACATGTATGAAGTTTTTAAAACACGTCCTGACGGCCTTGCAGGAGCTGCAATTGACAGAATTGTAGACTTTGCCGATATATTTAAAACAATTCTTAAAACAGGAAAAGACATTCATAAAGAACGTTATCATGTGAAAAACCGCCTCTATGACATTTCTGCATTTACAATAGAAGAAAATGAAATTGTAGGGGCAGTAATCACAGATGTTACATCTGCAGAAACAAACAGGGAAAAAATTTCACAAAAAGCGCATGAAGTTATTTCGAAAAATATTTCAATCGTTCAGGAAATTGCCTGTCTGCTGGGCGAACACATGGTTGAAACCGAAACGCTTTTAAGCTCAATTGCAGAAGATTATGAAGAAAACGAAAGTAAAGGAGATAAAGAAGCTTAAATAGTTGAAACACAATTTATAAAACAAATTTCAACATTTAAACTAATAGGCCATGTTCATCGACATTGATTGCAGTCAAATGAAAAAATATAACCAGAATGCTTACGGGGATTACTTTATTTCCAAAAGGTACCCTGATGAAGCAAAGCTTATTGCTGTTCTCTCTGATGGACTGGGCAGCGGAATTAAAGCAAATATATTATCCTGCATGACCGCTACAATGCTTTTAAAATTCATTGAAGGAGATCAAATCCAAATCAGTAAAGCTGCCGAAATTATAATGAACTCTCTGCCGGTTTGCCAGGTGAGAAAAATAAGCTATTCAACATTTTCTGCAATTGAAGTCGATGATGACGGCAATGCCAAAATTGTAGAAGAGGGAAACCCCGAATTTATCTGGATTAGAGGGAATGAAGTTATGAAGCCTGAATTCAAATCAATTCCTTCAAAAACATTTAAAAACAGATGTCTGAAAGTTTATAAAATAAATTTACGTCTTGGAGACCGACTAATTTTTTGCTCAGATGGCGTTACACAATCAGGCCTTGGCGGCGGACGGCTAAAACTTGGTCTGAGACGTGAAGGCTTAATAACTCTTTTAAAAGATAAACTGAACGAACATTCTGATATTTCAAGTACAGAACTTTCACAATATATTGTAAATCAGGCAAGAAATATTGAAACAGACCGACTTCCCAAAGATGATATTTCAGCCTGCGTCCTTTATTTCAGAGAACCGAGAGAAGCTCTTGTCTTTACCGGGCCTCCATATCATCAGGAAAAAGATGCAGAATATGCAAAAATGTTTGCCAATTTTAAAGGCAAAAAAGCTATTGCCGGCGGAACAACAGCAAACTTGATATCAAGAGAGCTTAACCGTCCGATAACAATGGATACAACAATAAGTATAGGAAAACTCCCATCCTGCTCATATATGGAAGGCGTTGATCTCGTAACGGAAGGAATTTTAACTCTTACAAAAACTATGGAATATCTAGAGGCAAATACTCCGGATATTAATAATGCGGCCGGAAAACTTGTAAAATTTCTTTTAGACAGCGACTGTATTACATTTATGGTCGGTGCAAAGCTCAATCAGGCTCACTATGACCCGGCACTGCCTATTGAAATTGAAATCAGAAAAAACATAATAAAAAAAATGGCAAATATACTACAGGAAAAATATTTTAAGAAGGTCAATATACAATATATGTAAAAAATAATTGAAAAAATAAATTTATAATTGTAAAATATATTATAAAAATATAGCTAAAGTTGACGGAAAGGATAAAAACGGAGGCAAAGCCTCTGGCAAGAATATAACAAAATATAATCAAAGTCGGTGGAAAGGGTAAAACGGAGGCAAAGCCTATGACAAAAATAAAACAAGATATAACTAAAATCTATAGAAAGGGTAAAAAGAAAAATGAGCGAAAAAGTTAGTGTTAAAGTATGTTTGGGAACAACATGTTTTGTGATGGGGTCATCAAATTTGCAGGAATTAATTGAAACAGTTCCTAAAAAATACGGTGACAAGGTAGAAGTTTCAGGGGTTCCGTGTTTAGGTTTGTGCTCAATTGACTGGGAATTTTCAAAAGCTCCATACGTAAAAGTCAATGATGACGTAATCAAAGAAGCTACTGTTGAAAAAGTTCTTAAAGCAATTGACGAAAAATTAAAATAATTTTTATAATTCAATTTTATTAAAAACCATTTTATTACGTCATTCTGAACCTGTTTCAGAATCTCAATAATAAAATGGTTTTTTAGTCTTCATCTGTCAAAAATTTAGTAATTTTATATATTTTTTCAAGCTTTTTATGGTCATTTTTTATCTTATCTAAAATATTATAAATTAAATTCAATAATTCTTCAGATTCTTTTATGTGTTCATTTGCAAACAATTCTTCTGTTGATATATCTAACGCTTTTAAAAGTTTTTCAAGTGTTTCAGCTTTTACAAAACAATCTCCAACTTCTATTTTGCTTAAATTTCTCGGGGAAATATCTATTAATTCAGCCAATTGTTCCTGAGTTAAATTTCTTTTCTTTCTTATTCTTTTTACTTTTTCGCCGAAAACTTTTTTAATATTCATACAAGCCTTCTACATCAAATTTTTATTAAAATTAGATATCCGTTATCATATTATATTAATTTTTGTAAACCTGAAACGGCAATATATATCTATATTTTATAAAATTTCTATATAGTATATCTAAAAATACTGCAATTTCTATTAACTAAATGTTTTTATATAAATGTATGATGTGCAATTGCAATAAGAGGTACAAAAGATATTAAGGAGATTGAATTATGACAGACAGAATTATTAATCCGCAAAACCAAATTAATTTTGGCGGTGTACGAGTAAATCAAAATGAGATTGCTTCAAAAAAAGTAGTAAAAGAAAATGGTGCAACAAGATACATCATTAATTTCAAAAACGGAACAACCATTAAATATCCGGCTCAAAAGAAAACGAATAATACAACAATTCAATTTAACCCAAGTCAAAAACCAACTCAAAAAAATATTAAATATATGGAGGTTACGAATTTAGCCTATGGGGAAATTACAGGAAGCCCGAATGAACAAGATAATATAAATATGTGGGATTGCAAAAGCTGTAAAATTGATTTAAGCAATGACAATAATAAAGATCGGGTTACACTTCTTGATGATGTAGATATCCATAAACGTCCATCACAAAATAACCAAATAAAAATGGGCAAAGAAGATGAAACAGATATTTCTTATGATCATATCTTGGTTAAAGGCGAAGGTCTTCACAAAGAAGGTCAAGAATAAAACAATAATGGCGGATTGGTTTTCAATCCGCCATTATTTTGAAAAATTTCATGTTCATGCCATAATATATTTATATAAGAATAGTAAAGAGGTATAGAATTATGGCAATGAATACCAGCACTCCAAAACAAACTTCACATTTAAAAAGAGAAATTCTGGTTAGATTAATAAAAGCATATTTAAGCGAAAATTTTGAAGAAAATACAAGGTTAATTCCTTACGCAATGCGTCCTAAAAACAGTGATGTTCCAAACTACAGATGCTGTATATTTAAAGAACGTGCAATTTTAAGAGACAGAGCAATTGCAGGTTTGGGGTTTTCTATTGAAGAAACAGATGACAGCGTATTGCTTTCGGACTTAGCCGAAAAAGCAGAGAAAAGAGAGGTTCCGGAAGAACATCCTTTGACGGTTTTGACAACTGCCTGCAAAGGCTGCGTTCCGTCAAGAATTTATGTAACTGATTTATGCCAGGGCTGTGTTGCAAGGCCTTGCGTAAATACTTGTAAATTCGGAGCAATTTCAATTCAAAACGGCAAATCAGTGATTGATCCTGAAAAATGTAAAAATTGCGGGATGTGCGTTCAGGTTTGTCCTTATCAGGCAATCCAAAAAATTATTGTTCCTTGTGAAAGTGCCTGCCCTGTCGGTGCTATTGCAAAAGACGAAAACGGTCATGCAAGAATTGATTTTGACAAATGTATTTCATGCGGCAAATGCGCATCAGCATGCCCATTCGGTGCTGTTCATGAAAAAAGCCAGATTATAGATGTGCTTAAACAAATTAAAGCAGGGAAAAAATTTATAGCAATGGTTGCACCTGCAATGTTCGGTCAACTTCCTTGTAAACCTCAACAGCTTAAGGAAGCAATTATGGAACTCGGATTTGCAGATGTTTATGAAGTTGCGCAGGGAGCTGATGTTACAACCAAAAATGAAGCTCATGAATTCGTTGAAAGACTTGAAAAAGGTGAAGAATTTATGACAACATCTTGCTGTGCCGGTTATAATGAGCTTGTAGACAAGCATATCCCAGAAATGAAACCTTTCCGCTCGGATACAAAAACTCCGATGTATTATACGGCAGAAATTGTAAAGCGTGAAAATCCCGATGCAGTTACTGTATTTTTCAGCCCGTGTGTTGCAAAAAAACGTGAAGCCCTAAATAACCCTAACGTTGATTACGTTTTGAATTACGAAGAAATCGGTGCATGGATGATTGCATTAGGTATTCAGGTAGCAGAATGCGGAGAAAGCAAGTTCAAAACAGAAGCATCAGCTGAAGGCAGAAACTACTGTGTAACAGGCGGAGTCGCAAAAGCTGTTGAAACATTGCTGCCCGAAGAAATTCCGGCCCATGTTGTTTTAGTTGACGGACTCACAAAACAATCAGTAAGGGATTTGAAAAAATATGCCAAAAACGGCTTGTGTGAATTAGGTAACTTAATTGAAGTTATGGCTTGTACAGGCGGATGTTTAGGCGGTAATTCAACCGTCAATGCAATGAAACCTGCATTAAAACAGGTTAATGCATACGTCAATGAAAGCAAGTCAATTAAAGAACAAGTCGACGAAGAAACATCTAAATAATTAAAAAGGCGGGAATAAATTCCCGCTTTTTTATAATATAATAAAAATTATGGAAAATAAGAAGAGAAAAATAAGTATTATAGGCTCTACCGGCTCTATCGGCCGTCAGGCGCTTGAAGTTATTGAAAAATTAGAAGATAAATTTGAAATTATTGCCCTTGCCGGCGGTAACAATGTTGAACTTTTAAAAAAACAGGCTGAAAAATTTAAACCTGAATATATCTGTTCAAATACTCCCTCGCCCCATGCAAGAGAGGGATGGAGTGAGGGGGTAACAATCCTCCATGGTCCAGAAGGTTTAGAACAAATTTGTTCAAACAAAGAAAACGACATTATACTTGTAGCCTGCTCCGGCAAAATCGGTCTTCGCCCGACATTAACCGCAATAAAAAACGGAATTGATATCGCGCTTGCCAACAAAGAAACTCTTGTAATGGCCGGTGATATAGTGATGAACGAGGCAAAAAAATACGGTGTAAATATTATTCCTGTGGACAGCGAACACTGCGCAATTCATCAATGCATAAAAGATATTAAACAGGTTGATAAATTAATTATCACTGCATCAGGCGGACCGTTTCTACATAAATCAATTGAAGATATGAAAAATGCAACAGTTGAGCAGGCTCTTGCACATCCGAGATGGAATATGGGCAAAAAAATTACCGTTGACAGCGCAACGTTAATGAACAAGGGGCTTGAAATCATTGAAGCGCATCATCTTTTCGGATTTAATTATGACGATATAGATGTTGTTATACACCCGCAAAGCATTGTCCATTCGGCAATAGAGTATGTTGACGGTAGTGTGATTGCTCAATTGGGTCTTCCCAGCATGCACATTCCTATCCAATATGCAATTACTTATCCAAAGAGATTTGAGGGCATTAAATCAAAAAGTTTCAATTTTGCTGATATTGCAAGACTTGATTTTGAAAAACCGGATTATGACAAATTTCCGACAGTAAAACTTGCTTATAAAATGGGAAGATTAGGCGGAACAGCAACTGTATGCATGAATGCCGCAAATGAAGAAGCTGTATTTGCATTTTTAGACGGAAAAATTAAACTTTATAATATTTACGAAATTACGAAAAGAATGTGTGATGAACATGACGTAATTCAAAATCCGACAATTGATGAAATTTTTACGGTTGATGAACTTATTCGAAGAAAAACAAAAGAATGTATTAAAAAGTTTTCATAATAAATATTATATAGCTGTAACTTTTTTGATAATCTGCACTTAATGAAAGCAAAGCCGATGTTGTTTGAGCGGAAAAATGAGATCCTGAAACAAGTTCAGGATGACAAATATATAGCGAGTTCATCAACTCAGGTTGAATTTAGTGCAGATTAAACATCTTTGCTTAATTTCTTTCTCTTTACATCGCAATAAAGAGAAAGAAATTAAGTGCGGGGTGTGGGGACGCACAGTCCCTGCAGCATAAAAAGATAAGTTTCTTGCTGCTTTCAATAATATTTATTATACAAAAAATATCCCCAAACGGGGATATTTCTTATAAAATAAAGTAACTCATAAGCCGTGTTCTGTTTCTAAATAATCATCTGTCTGGTATTGAAATTACTTTCAATCTCAAGCGATTTTTTTGAAGTTGTCGGACAGTCTTTATAACCTTCAATTTAATCTTGCATTCTGCAGGGGGTTGCCTGGCCGATACCTCTCGATATCGCCGGTGAAGCTCTTAACTCACCGTTGCACCATCGCCTGTACCTAATCACTTAAGTCATCGGCAGTCTACATTTCTGTGGTCCTATCCACCGGCTCACGCCGTCCGGGATTTCCCCGGCTGCCTGTCCTTGAATGCACGGACTTTCCTCACCTGAAAGGCGCGATTATTCGATTACTTTATATATTAGGTTGAAGTATCTTTAATTGCTGTATTAATAGTAGCATACTCAACAGCTCTGGAATCTGTCGGATTAATTCTCATCTTTCCGTTTGAAAGTATTTGAATTTCATATTGGTCAAAACTGTCGGAATCACTATCTGCTTGTCTTGCATTTGTACCAGAATCACCGTCAACATCAATCAGAATAGTTCCGGTATTTGTAGGCGCATTATTACCGTCAAATTTACCAGGAGCCTGTCCTTTAGGCCAAGCACCTTCAAGACCAGTTAAATCCCACTTAACTCCGTCTGTTGTATAAAATATTAAATCATCATTAGTTTCTTTTTTTACATTCAGCCTGCTTTTAAATAACTCGGCGAATTTAGAATCTCCACTATAAGATTCACCTTCATATTCAACAGATTCTGTGTAGTCAAAGCCATAAGCACAGTATACGTCAGGACTTGCGGATACAAAACCGTCTCCACATGCATCATGCATATCAGGATAAAGCCTTTCATCATTAATCAATGTACTGACTATTTGCTCTGTAGTGTAAAACGTCTTTTTAACCATCATTTTATTTTTGTTAGGTCTTGTCTTCATAATCGCAGGAGTAACAACCGCAACAAGAATACCGATAACAGCCAGAGCGACCATTAGTTCAGTAAGAGTAAAACCTTTAAATCTTCTCATGAATCATCCTTCCTCTTAGTACAATAATCCTATATTATAATCTCATATTAACATATTTCTCGCATTTTTTCAATATATAAACATAGTATTTACAGACAATAACATAATGGAGAATAAAAAATTTGAAAAATTGTTTGTAAATTTTTATTAAAGAGATAGCAAAATAATCTTTTCAGATGAGTTAATATAACATTCAATCTGGTAGGATTATAAGAGATTGGATAAAAAATAAACAGAGGGTTAGACGTATGGTCGATAACAGATCAGCAGGATTCTTCGGTATCGGAGGTTCGTTTAATTTCAAAAGCGGAGATATTTCAGGAACAGCCGCCAAAACCCAGGACGATAAAATGGGACAGGGCGGAGAATATTTCGCGCAGCAAAGAAATTCCGAAGAAGAAGAAAACCAGGACAGTCAAAAATATACTGACAGAAGCGCGCAATTACGTGCTACCCTGAATTCCCTTGCGATGATGAATGTTGCAAATGTTATTAATGCACGTAAAAAAGCCCTTGAAGAACAAAAAGAACGAGAAGCAAATTCCAACAAAGACAACGACAAAAAACAAAACGAACAAAGGCAAGAAAATGCCGAAAAAGAGTTGGAAGAAGAATTTTACAATCTTGCAAAAGAAATTAAAGAGGATAATTAAATAAAATTTTTCCCTATTTAAAAGTTTTACAAGTTAGTTTTAATATCCCATAAACATATTTTGCATACCGTTCTGTACACCCTGCATCATCATCATGCTGTTTGAGCTGTCATAGTTTTGCGGAAACTGACTATATGTCATAGGTACTCCGCGGTCATTTGACGGGGTAACATTACCCATTTCTCTAACAGATTTTGGACTCATTATGCTTCTTTCATTTTGTTCCTCAACTATATCTGCTGCTGAAACAGGTTCCCCAAGACGCGGATATCTGGGACGTGCTGCGTTATTATTAAAACCCGAGAAAGAATTTTTAGGAGTCAAATTAATTTCTTCCGAAAAAACAGGTACTGCAAAAGAGACTAAAATTAAACCCAATATAATTTTTTTCAACATACACTTCCCTCCGTATTTATAATTTTATTATAGCAGAAAAAAAGTTTCAGGGCATTCAAAATTATCCCGCGAATGATGTAAATTTTACGCAATAATAGTTATACTCTAAAATTTTTGCTATAATACGGTTAAGGAATTTAGAAATGGATTTAAATGTTGAAATAAAAGGCAGTAAAATTATTGTATCATGGGTCCCTTCAGGAGCCGATTATTACAGAATTTTTTGCAAAAGAGACGGCGTTTTCTGCGAATGCGCAAAAATATATGACAATAATCATATAAGATTTTCTCTTGTACCCTATGGTGATAACGAATGTTTTGTACAAGCCGTTAAAGACGGGGTTGTTATTGATGAATCACGGAAACATCAGTTTAAATTTGATGAAATAGACCTGATTTACAGACATGAAAATAATGAAGAAGTTAAATTTTTCTGCAGCAAATATAATGGAGCTGACGGTTACAGGCTATACAGAGATGAAAAAGAAGTAGGATTTAACGGTTATAAAAATTCCGATAAAAATTTTCTAACCGTAACAACAGGTTCAGAAACAGATTTTAAAATTAAGCCTTTTGTAAAAGATGATAACGGAAAGAGAAATTTTCTTGCATCTTCAAGTGCAATTGATGTAACCGGAAATAAATTTGAAAATATTACAATCTACAAATCATATAATTATAATCTTTTTCTTTCATGGAATTTTAGCGGAGATGCAGACGGATTTTTGGTTTATACACAAAACAGTGAGAAACCTATATTTGAAACAAATGACGGATTGAGACACTATCTGCCGCTTTTTGATTATAAAAGCAGTTTAAAGTTTATTGTAAAAGCATTTGTAAATACAATTGAAGGCAGAGTTATTATTGCAGAATCGGATAAAATTTCCCTTGGATTAAGAAGATACAAAAAACCGGAAGTATCTCTTATTATACCTGCTTATAATGCGGAGGATTATATTGCAAGAAGTATTGACAGTGCACTGGCCTCCGATTTTGATAATCTTGAGATAATAATTGTCAATGACGGCTGTACTGATGACACTCAGAAGATTATTGACTGGTATGCAAAAAATTACCCTAATATAGTTTCAATTATAAAAGAAAACGGCGGTGTAGCGGATGCAAGAAATAAAGGTATTGAAGCTGCACAAGGGAAATATATAGCCTTTATGGACAATGATGATCTTATGCGTCCAGATATGATTGGCAAACTTTACAAATCCATTGTAAAAAATGATTGTGATGTTGCAATTGCACCGCTTTACAGAATTACTGATAACGGATATACAGTTCATTGCAATCTCCCATTCATGGAAGATATTCCGCTTGATATTGATAAATATTTTGAAATTATGTACACTCCGGGATATTACAATTGTGCAATCTGGAATAAACTTTACAAAGCTTCAATTGTAAAAGAACATCCTCTGGGACTATTGAAATACGAAGATGTATCATGGACTCCGTGCATTTTATCTTATGCAAAAAAATTCTGTTTTCTAAAAACACCATTCTATGAATGGGATAGAAAAACACGTCCACAGACATTCGGCGATGTTCTTGCCAAAATGCCCGATGAAGATCTTTTTGAAAACAGGAAACAGGCCATGCTATTCTTTGTAAATAACGGTAACCCTGAAAAAATTGATTATCTGAAAACAGTTGCCAAACGAAGATTAATGCGTTACGCTAAAAAGTCCCCGTTAAAAGACAAGTATGAAGAATTAATCGAACAGATAGAAGCCGGAAAATATTAATATCAACTTTTATTTGGTAAAGTTTTCACATGAACCAGGTTTTTAGCAGTATTTATTTACTCGTAACCTTATAACACCGGCCAATTTCCCAAAATTTTTGACAAATCTTGTAATTGCATTTAAAGATTTAGTAACCCCGAAAGGCAATGAAAGTATTATTACTGTAAAATCTACAAATAAGGTTATTATTTTTCCGCAAATATAAACTAACCTTTTAATGAAACGTTTACTCTTGGAAAACTTTACGAGTGCAACAGAATAACCGTTATTAAATGCACGCTTTAAAATCCATCTGACATTTGCACGCTCATCATTTACAAGTTCAAAATTTACCGCGTTATAATTCCAGCCTATATTGTAACCCGCATTTTTCAATCTGGAAAAGAAATCAGTGTCTTCACTGCCCGAAAAATTAAAATCCTCTGAAAAATATATATTGCTTTCTTTTATAATATTTAACGGACAAAATACATTACCGCTTGCACAAGTCTCTTTAAAATCTCCAAGTTGTTTTGATGAAGATGACGAAAATACAGTATTATTAATTATATAGTCCGGATAATCATTTTCAAACTTTTTATAAGTAGGGCCGCTGCTTATGTAAACCTCTTTAAATTTTTCATAAAAATCTACATGGTTAATAAGCCAATTATTATCAGCAATTTCATCATCGTCAATAAAGGCAATATGACTTGCTCCAAAATGTAATGACTCTTTAATTGCTCTGTTCCTTACATTTGAAAAACCCTTTTGTTCTTCATTTACATAATGAAGAGGCAAAATATTTTTAAATTTTTCCGAGACCTTTTTGGCACATTGTTCTTTATCATTGTCAATAATAAGAATTTCGGTTTTAATATCAGGATAATTAATATTACATAAATTATTAAGCAATCTTTCTAATTTATCCGGTCTTTTATATGTACAGCAGCAAATCATTATATAAGTAACGGGCAGTTTTTCAACTATAACTCTATCACTTTTCTTTTCATAAACTATATGCATATGTATAGTAAATCACAAATGGCTATATGTGTACAACAAATTATTAAGTTTTATATACATTGGTATCAAATTAATTAAAAATATATGCATTAATGTTCTTAAAAACTATTCGTATACATCATATTTTAATATTGGAGATGCTGTCATGATGAAGTTTGATGATAAAAAATTTATTGCAGAAAGAATAAAATATTATCGTAAAAAGATGAATTTGACACAATCTGAACTTGCAGAAATGGCCGATTTGAGCGATCAACATCTTTCCAGAATAGAAAGAGGATGCTACACTCCGTCTTTGACAACATTTTTTCTTTTAGTAAAAATTTTGAAAATTGATTTGCGCGAATTCGGTTTTGATACGGAAACCACAAACAATTCAACCAAAGATAAATTAATTGATATTATTAATAAAGCTAACGATTACGAGCTTGTATTTTTGAATGATGTTATTACATCACTTGAATCTGCCGTAAAAAAAGTAAGAAAAAATCTGAATAATCGTTATTTTTTTTAGACAAATCTATATTTTATAAATAGCATTTAGGTTCCTGACCTTGAACAGCTGCGTATAATTCGACATACTGTTTAGCAGGACTTGAATCAATTTTTGTCAGAAGAACTTCTTCAATCTGGAAAAATCCGACATCACCGGACATTTCAACATCTATTCTTATAGGTTTTTCAGCGCCATGGTGGATGCCTATTCTTTCGATGGCGTTTGCGGAATATTTATGAATATCGCCGACTTTCGGAGTTTTATTTATAGCCATAGGAATACGTGCTCTGCCCTTTGTCATATCGCAGCCGTCAGCAATTAAGATAATACCCGCTTCAATAGAGTGGATTTTTCGTGAAGACATGTGCCCTATAATAGCTTCAATCGCAAGAGATTTTATTATAGTTCTTCGGTGAAGATTGTCAGGGAAAATATGCATTAATGTTCTCTCTATAATAGGTTTTGCAAGAATAACTGACATATCTTCATGTCCCTGCCTGCCAATCATCATACCTAAATCGTGCATTAATCCGGCAATTATTACAGCACACATACTATCTTCAAACGTGCCGATTTCTTCTTGCTCCAAAGATGTTTTTATACCGCAATCCTGCAAAAGATTAAGCATCTTTATTGCGTTTGCGGCGACCTGTCTCATGTGGACAGGGCCGTGGTCATTGTAACCCAAACGTTTTATAGAGACATTGTTTGCATAATCCTGCATTTCCTGCAATTCTTCATCTGCAAAGAGGTAATGAACAAGTTCCGTACAAACTGGATTTTTTTGGAGTCTTTTTAATATTTTAGATTCTAATGATTGTTCTTTTATTGATTTCATAATTTTTTCCTACTTCTATAATTATATTATACCCCGATTTTTTCATTTTTCTACCTTTGAACAAAATTTTATGTATTCTCCATAATCTTGTCTGCTTCTTTAACCGCGAGTTCCAAAAGTTCCAATATATTCCCTATTTCACGATTGTTATTCATTTTACATTCGGCATAAACCTTCAGTATATGCAAATAACTATGTAATTTGCAGGCGTGCTCGGAGATTATACAATTTTTCTCATAGTAAAAATCATTCATTATAATAATATTATAATGTTATTATAATTGATAGTCAAGTCTATTTTGTTATAATAAAGTTATTATTTTATTATAATGAGGTTATAATGGTTCGTAGAAAGTTACAAACAATTGG
Source organism: Candidatus Gastranaerophilales bacterium (assembly GCA_944324295.1). GTDB lineage: Bacteria > Cyanobacteriota > Vampirovibrionia > Gastranaerophilales > Gastranaerophilaceae > Stercorousia. The sequence continues at coordinate 2,979 of CALUVX010000151.1, read as the reverse complement.
TACCAGTTATGGAATTATAATCCCGAAACTTTATCTTGAAGAAATGGGCATAAATCCAGTTTTGCATGATGTAGACATAGAGGTGAAAGATAAAGTACTAATGGTAAAAAAAATTGATAAAAAAACAGACGGCAATTAAACCGTCTGTTTTTGTGTTGGATTATGACATTGATTATGAGAAATATCTTTTTAAAAGTCCGTCAAAACCTCTGCCATGGCGAGCTTCATCTTTAGCCATTTCATGAACTGTGTCATGGATAGCATCATAGCCCAACTGTTTTGCACGTGCAGCAATTGCAAGTTTACCCTCGCAAGCACCTTGTTCTGCTTCAGCACGCATTTCGAGGTTTTTCTTAGTAGAATCAGTTACAACTTCGCCTAACAATTCTGCAAATTTTGCAGCGTGTTCAGCTTCTTCAAAAGCATATCTTTTGTAAGCTTCAGCTACTTCAGGATATCCTTCTCTTTCAGCAACTCTTGCCATTGCAAGATACATACCTACTTCTGTGCATTCGCCGGTAAAATGAGCTCTCAAACCGTCCATAACTTCTTTATCTTCAACTTTACCGTCGCCTACTTTATGTTCACAAGCATATACTTTACCTTCTGCTGTATTTATTTCTTTAAATGTAGTTGCACCGCAAAGAGGGCATCTTTCAGGAGCCTTATCTGCTTCTGTAGACCATCCGCATACTGTACATACAAATTTTGCCATTTTTTACCACCTTTCTTAATTCAAAAATGATCTCTCTTTTCTACATAAACATAATACAATATAAAATTTTATTTGTAAAGTAGTAATAATTATTATTTTTTCTGAAAATTACCATTATAAAAGAAAAGACCTTGTATTATCAAGGTCAAGGTTGGTTATTTTGGTTATGTTATAGTTTTATATATTATGTAGTTATTTGCGATTTTACATTTTTTATAATTCTCCTCAAGATTTAGTTTTGCCATAAGTTTATAAAAACTTTACAAAACTTTATGATATTATACTGATATGCTCGAAAAATTAAAAAAATTTTTTTTATCTAAAGTTCTCAAAAGAAAATATTATCGTACAGGCAAATGCAAAGCTTGCGGAAAATGCTGTACACAGATATATGTAAAACATTACAAACACGTTGTTCAGGATGAAAAAGAATTTGAAAAGCTTCAATATCTTCATCGTTTCTACAGCTATTTAAAAGTTATAGGCAAGGATGATATAGGTTTAATCTTTGAATGTCAAAATTTAGATCCTGTTACGCATAAATGTAAAATCCACAAAACACGCCCCGGAATTTGCAGGCGTTATCCTCAGGAAGAATTATTCTCAATGGGCGGAGCTTTATCCGACGATTGCGGTTATAAAATGGAACCTATTATACCGTTTAGCGAAGTTTTAGAAAAAACAGCAAGAAAAAAAATTATTTAATAGACAAATCTGTATTATTTAATTCAACAATATCAAAATATTTTTCTAAATCGGCCGCTTCAGGTTTTTGAGTTTTGGAATTTTGTTTTAAAACTTTATCTAAAATAATTTCAAGAAAGTTACTTTTTGTATGAATAACAATCTTATCATCACCTTTTAAACTGCCGGCCAAAATTGACGCATCAATGTCCGGTTTATCACAAACTATATCAGCGACTCTATTAAAAGCATCAACTGTTTTATCTCCGTTAGGACTTTTAACAGATTCTCCGCCAATTATCCAGGCAGTCAGTTTTCCTTTAGCCGCAGCCCTTAGTTCATCAACTTTTCTCGCAATTTCATCAACCGCCTGCTGAATTCTACCATTTAAGGGGATATGTTTAATAATTCCATCTCTTTCATTCCTAACAATAACTGCAAGATTTTGCGCATCTGCTTCAGAAGTAAAAACTTTTCCGTTAGTAAGTTTACATTTATTATTGACTCCAAGATGCCTGTATGCTCCTGTTGTTATTACTATTGCTTTGTCATACGCATCGGGATTAAATATTAAAGATGAACGACCTTGAAAACTTATATTATTCATAAAAACTCCTTATGATAAAAAATAAAAATACAAACAAAAAAAATTTTGCTACTTTCAGGCAATGAAAAATTCTGCATTGTCGTTTAAGCTGATAATGTGGAATATTTTGAAAGGCCGGAAAATATGAAAAATTATATAATATTATCAATCCTGATGTGTTTAGCTTTGCCAGCATTTGCTGTGTGCAGTATCACAGGCGGAGCCTGTACTGCAACATCGAACTTTGATGAAAAACCGCTTGAAGACAGACTGATACCTGACCATCTACAAGAAATACAACGTACAGATGCATTTCAACCTAACTATATAACGCCATACAGAGATGCTTTAATCAATATAGGCGAGGCCGAAAACACAACTGTTCAAGAAAATAACTACAATTCTAACTGTCAATTCGGGGTATGTTTACCGGGAGCAGAACCCGGTGAAGAAATCTTAGAATAGCCGGAAAAGACGGGCTGGTCCCCCGTCTTTTTTTCGTATTAAATCTTGGGGCCCTTTGTTTTGGGCCTTTGCATATTCATCACCAAACTTTCGTGCCTCTGCTTGGAGTCTTGCTTGCTCGCGTTTAACGGGTCTTCGGTTGACGATTGCAATGGCTTTGCCATATTTATCGCCAAGCCCCCGCCCTTAGCTCGCTCCCGCAAATATTAATTTTTTGTTTATTTTTTTAAGATTTGAAAAAAATAGTGTTATAACATAAATATAATTAATGGAAGGTAATAATTTATAGTAAAGGAGATAATTAATTATGGCTAAAACAATTGGTATCGACTTAGGTACAACAAACTCTGTTGTAGCAGTCATGGAAGGCGGTAAGCCTACAGTTATTGCCAATGCCGAAGGTTCAAGAACAACCCCTTCAATCGTCGGCTTTTCTAAAACTGGTGAAAAACTTGTAGGACAATTGGCTAAACGTCAGGCTATTTTGAACCCCGATAAAACTATCGCTTCTATCAAAAGACACATGGGG
>CALUVX010000150.1 GCA_944324295.1 Candidatus Gastranaerophilales bacterium | reverse complement strand
AAAAATTAAAAAATAGAGATAAGGTTTTAAACCTTATCTCTATTGCTTTTTTACATGGTTGCGGAGACTGGATTTGAACCAATGACCTTCGGGTTATGAGCCCGACGAGCTACCAGACTGCTCCACTCCGCGATATTAAATTATTCTTACAATTCATTATTAAACGCTAAAAATTAAATTGCAACCCCTTATGTTTAAAAATGAAACTAGCACCTCAAAGGTGCTAGTTTCATTTTGTTAATTTTACATTCCGGGAGATTATAATAAATCTTTAAGTTTTTCCCAGAACCATTTTGTATCTTTATTTGGTGCTTGAATATTTGCATTTGATACATCTGCTGTTTCAGAACCTTTATTTACAACTTTAACATCTTTTTCACTTGTAATTGTTCCGTTTACTGTTAATTTATCTCCTTTGTTAAGGATTACGGCATTGCCTGTTGTTGTATTAACTGTTCCGCCTACGGTCATATCACCTTTCTGGTTATACAATTCTGTTTGACCGTTTGATGTATTCATGTTGCCTTCGTATCTCAAACCTTCTTCGCCTGAGATATTTTTAATCAGGTTCTGACCGGTACCATCAGCTTCAAAGCCGCTGGTTACGTTAATACCGGTACCGTTTTCTCTTGCAGCTGCATAGAAACCGTTATTTTCATCAAGTGCACCTGATCCGTTATTATGAACTTTAGCACCCATGTTTAATTTGCCTGAGTTAGCAAGAACATTAACACGTCCGGAGTGAGTAATTTCACTGTTTACTGTCATATCACCAGAGCCATAGTTTTTAATGTTAATGTTTGCAGTATCGCTTGAGATTTTACCTGCACTAGCAAGTTCCATTGAACCGCCGCCTTCTCTGTTGATAACACCCATGTTACCGTCAGAAGTTAACTCGCCTGATACATACATATCACCATTGTAGTTGTTGATTGCTAACTGACCTTCGCTTGAGATTTTACCTTGAAGGTTGATACCTCTTCCGGTTTCGTCATCAACGCCATTGCCATCGTGTCTGATTGCGATGTTGTAACCGGCACCATCATTTGTAATTGAGGATTGTGTTTGAGTTTTAATTCCTTTAGAATTTTCTCTTGACCATATTGCAAGATTACCGTCGTGGTTAGCAACTGTAGCGCCTACAGTATTGCTTGAGTCATTTGCAAATTCAAGTAAACCATTGTCATTATAAATTGTCATATTACCGGTGTTATCAACATTACCAACGATTGTCATACCATCTTCACCGTAGTTTTTGAATTTCAACTGACCTTCGTTTGTAATATTTGAATTTTTGGTAATTGTCATACCTGAGCCTTGGTTTTTAATTGCAGTGTTACCTGTAGTTGTGATATCTCCGTCTACAAGCATAGCTCCTGCATTGTTGTTTATAGCAGTTTCTGCAGAATTCATACTGTTATTTGTAATATTTCCATAAATATCCATTCCGCCGGCACCTTCGTTTTTAACGGATACGTTGCCGTTACCAACAATATTACCGTCGGAAGCAATTGCAAGTTTGTTGCCTGTATTTCTATTTAAGATATTAATATTGCCGCCTTCATCAGTACCTGCGGAAATTTTACCGTCGATAGTTAAATCACCGGCTTTGTTATCTATAGAAACAAGTTTTTCACCTTTAACACCTGCGACAGCCATACCGTCTGCTCCCTGGTTTTCAAGTCTTACGGAATCAGCTGAAACATTGTCGGCAGTATTTGAAATTACCATTTTGCCGCCTCTGTTAACGATTCTTATTGCAAACCCTTCATTTCTTGCTTGATCAGGTGTTGCTGCACTTTTTACAGAGCCTGTAATATTCATACCGCCGGCACCTTCATTAACAATATTGGTTTTCCCAGTAGAGTTTGTGGAACCAGCAATTGTTAAAGCTCCGGTACCGTTATTAGTAACAGCTAAATCATGGTCGGTAGAAAGTTGACCGCCTATGGATAAGTTTGTTCCGGCGTTAGAAATTTCTAAATTGTCGCCTGTATTTTTAACAGTACCTGAAATATTAAGTTCTCCGGCTTTGTTATAAACATTCAGGTCATTTGTTGATTGAACAAGGCCTGAAATTTTAGTACCGTTAGCTCCGCTGTTTGTGATATACAAACCGCTGTTAGCCTGTCCCGGAACAGCTGCTCCGTTTACAACTTTACCGGCAATATCAGTACCTGCAGATGATTTTATTTGAATATTTGAACCGTTTGCAACAAATTGATTGCCTGTTGTAATCATACCATCAGTGTTTACAAGTTGATTGAACAAATCGGAAGCTGCTTGATCAGTTGTAAGTTGCTGCTGTTGAGCTACACCGTTTACAATTGCACCAGTAGCTCCTACAGCAATATCTCCGCCTCTGAGTTGTACTCCGTTTCTTGCAAATACTTTACCGTCAATAGTAATATTACCGGTATTGTTTTCTCTGTTTAATAAACCAGATATGTTATTAATATTTGCGTAATTGCCACCTTCATATTCACCTTTTAAGGCATTATATCTGTTTGTTTCAGGTGTTGCAACTGACAATGTTCCGACATTTAATACACCGCTTGAACCGATTGTCATACCACCAGGGGTGATAAACACCGCATGCCCATTGTAGAAATTGCCATCACGCATAGTGTTTAAGATACCATTAATGCTGACCCCGTTATCAACAAGGTTGATAAATGTTTCAAGGTCTTTACCGTTAAGACTGTAGAGCAGGTTAGCAATATCACCATGTTCCAAAATAAAGTTCTCATACTGTCTGTAACCAATATCAGCACTTATGTGTTCCGGTGAAATATTGAAAATATTTCCGCCTGCTCCTGGAGTTGGTGTAACTCCGGAAATGTTTGATTCAGCATTAGCGCATGATACAGATAATACCGCTGCCATTGCCGCAATCAAAAGTTGCTTTTTGTTCATACGTATACTCCTTATTTTAGTTAGTATTATAATCGCAATAATATTTTAATAATATACTAAATAATAACGCTCAAAAAAATATTTATTTGCCTGTTTGTAAAGAAATATTAATCTGAGTTTCAGCATATTATCTTAAACTAAAAATTTGAAAATTTTTATATTAAACCATATATATACTCCTTTTCTTAATATGATAAAAAAATATCATGATATTGCACCTACTTTTATAAAGTATATTACGGCTCAAAAATTGCTTAACTTTAGGAAATTTTAAGAAATGTAAACTTTAATTTAGCCCTTAAAAGCCCCCCAGGCTCTTATTGTGCCTCTTTGATACTTTAATAAATAATATTTACCTTTAGGAATATATTCAATTGAGGCTTCCATGTGAATTTCCCGTTCATCTTCCTTCATTCCGGCTTTTTTACGGGCTTCATTTGTTTTTTTTCTTGCTTTTTCTTCTTTTTTTAGTTCTTTTTTTACTTTTTTGTTGTTTAATCTTTGCTGCTCGGTTGCATCTTCTTCTATTTTAATAACGGGGATTATTGCAATAGCCTCTTTTGATTGCAAAAGTATTAAAAATTCACGTGAATCCGACAATGCAAGTTCATAATATCCGGGTTTAATTATCCCGCCAGCATTGTCAAAAATGGGATCGGAAATTATTAATACAGGGTAATCAGAATCTTTCAGTGAATATCTGAAAATTGCATCACTCCCCATGTATGTCCCTGAAGTTTCTTGAGGTTTTGGCAGGTCAGGTCTTATATGCGGGTGGGTTAATACATTTTCTGCATAAATCCCTTCAAACATCTTTTATTCCTTTGAGTAAACTTTCAACAAGTTTATATATTTCATTGAAATTTTTTCCGAGAGCTTTTTCATTTCCTACAAATATTAATGACATAAATTTTTGAGAATTTCCAAGATTTCCAGACTTTAGAAGAAGCCTGTAGCTTTCACGCATAAGTCTTTTTAATCTGTTTCTTTTTACCGCGCGTTTGTGTGTTTTTTTACTTACGACAAAACCGGCACGTGTATATGCGGTTTCATCTTTTTTCGGTAATCCTGCAAAAAGAGTTATACCGCCCTTATGATAGGAATGTTTAACCCTGTATGTAGCGTTAAACGCTTTTTTATTTTTTAATCTGAATTCTTTTTTTAACATATTTTTGTACAACAACACAGCATGCCAAATAACTTTCGGCGTGCTGTGTTACTTATATAGTTAAATCCTGTTTTGCTATTTACGGATTATGCACGTTTTTTAGCAGTAATAGCCAATTTATGACGACCTTTTGCACGGCGTCTGTTTAATACTTCCTGTCCGCCCGGGGTTGCCATTCTTGCTCTAAAGCCGCTTACGCGCTGTCTTTTTACTTTTGTTCCTTCTAGTGTACGTCTCATTTTTCTTTATTCCTTTTAATTTATATTTGTCGTATAATTCAAATGTAAATTAAAAAAAATTTTTAGTCAACCAAAAAAGAGGGGCAGGTTAAATAATATGAACAAAAAATGTAAAGTGGGTTTTATAGGATGCGGGAAAATGGCAAGTGCTATAATAAAAGGCACTATTGCTTCCAAGTTTTTACCTAAAGAAAATATAAAGGGTTCAGAGGTTAATTGTACGGTTGCAGAACTTGCACAGAGCCGTTTGGGGATAGAAGTTATTACTGATAACAGATTTTTAACAATGGATTCTGATGTTATTTTTATTGCAACAAAACCGAATTATGCTGGTGCTGTCCTTGACGAAATAAAAGATGAAATTACACCTGAAAAATTAATTGTGTCTATTGCTGCCGGTGTATCTACAGAAAAAATTGAAAAGATTATCGGAATGAAAAGAGTTGTTCGGGTAATGCCGAATACTCCTGCACTTGTTTTAGAGGGAATGAGCGGTGTATGTAAAGGGGCTTATGCAACTGATGAAGATACCGAATTTGTGCTCGAACTTCTTTCAAATATCGGAAAAGCAATAGAGGTCAGTGAAGATCAGATGGATATTGTAACTGCAATCTCAGGTTCAGGGCCTGCATTTTTCTATAAAGTTATAGAGGATATGGCACGTGCAGGTGAAAAACTAGGACTGGATTATGAAAAGTCTTTGGAACTTGCAACACAAACAGCACTCGGTTCTGCTAAAATGGTAATGAATAGAGGTGAAATCCCTGTTCAAACATTGATTGATAATGTTGCAACAAAAGGGGGCTGTACTTTTGTCGGAATTTCCGTTATGAATGATGAAAATTCTGATAAATTGTTCTATGATACGATTGAACAAACGGCTAAAAAAGCTCATGAATTGGGGTAAATAAGTAAGATTTGTTTGAAAGTTATATCTCAGTTTACATAAAAAAAATAACATGTCACCCTGAACTCGTTTCAGGGTCTAACAGCTAACAGTTGTGAGATGCTGATACAAGTTCAGCATGACGTTTTTACCCATAATTAGTGTAAACTTAGATATAACTCCCATTTATTTTATTTCTGCTTTGGAAAGAAAATCCGTTAAAGAGACAGGTTTGGGCGAATTTTTTTTGCCCAAAAGTCCCTGGTAAAGTCCTAAAATACAGGCAGGACAGGTTGTTATTACATAATCGGTTTTTGTTTTAAGGATATTCTCAGCTTTTTTCTCTGAGATTGCGCGGGAAATTTTAGAGTTCTTAACTGCAAATTCTCCCGCAAATCCGCAGCAGTCATCGTAGTTTTCCATTTTAATATATTCAACATTTTCACAATTTTTTAAAAGAGGTTCAAGAAAATCATCATTTTCAAGATGGCAGGGCTTATGGAATGTTACTTTCACCGGTTTTGAAAATTTGAATTTAATATCTTGTTCTTTAAGAAGTTCACCCAGACTTATGAAATTTACGTCCATATACTGTTTTAATGTGCTTTCACAGCTTGCGCAGTCAGTTAGGATATAATCAAAATCGCAGTCAAGCATTTTGAGATTATGTTGTTTTACTTCCTCAAATCTTGCCAGATTTCCGCTGGACAAAAACGGCTGTCCGCAGCAGTCAAAGTCCCTTTCAATTATTTCAATTCCGGAATTTTTAAATATTTTTTTTATGTATTTATCTGTTCTGGGGCATAAGTTGTTTACACAACCTTTGAAATATAAAACTTTTACTTTAGCATTTGATTTAAATGTATATTTGGGACGAAACGGCTTTGTTATCATTTTAAAACCATTTATAAAATTACCAAAAACGTATTTTGATTCAAGGAAAAATATTAATTTGCCCAAAAGTGTATTTTTCGTGTACTCGTATTTAGCAGTTTCAAAGATTTTGCAGACATCAATTGCGCTCGGACAAAAATTCGTGCATTTCTCGCATTTTAAGCATAAATCAAGGTATTTGTCTATGTTTTTATTTAGTTTCAAATCACCTTTTAGAACGCCGTTTAGCATAACAAATTTTCCGCGTGAAACAGCACAGTCGTTTCCCGTAATTTTGTATACAGGGCAGACAGACTGGCAAAGCCCGCATTTTGAGCATTTGTTTATCTCATCTTTAAAATCTTCCAGTTTTTGCATGCCATCATGAT
>CALUVX010000149.1 GCA_944324295.1 Candidatus Gastranaerophilales bacterium | reverse complement strand
AAGACAGACAGCATAAGAAATCTTAGCAATAAGCTCAGGAACAAAACTTTTAGAGTTACTGAATTAGCCGAAATTTTAGATATTCTTAATTACGAAATTATTTTACGGAAGAAATCTTAGTTTTTATACCCTGTTTTATTAAAATATTTATTAAATCCTGCGGAAGCTTAGAGACAATCTCCGCAAATTTTGCATCAAACCCCACTGTATAAGAAGGCTTTGGATTTTGCATACCGTCAATTTTTACAATTAAATCAACAACTTTATTAACATTCAAACCTTCTTTCCCGTTTTTGCGGGCATTTGCTACCATATATTTCATTTCCCTGTCATAGCCTGTACAATTATTTATTGCATCTTTATTTAATTCCACAGATTTATCCCACAAAGGAGTTGCAATTACACCAGGTTTTACCGAAACAACTTTTAGACCGCTTTCAACAGCCATAGCATTAAATAAAATATCAAGTGCCCTTTTAGATGCGCAATAAGGAGCAACAAAAGGAAATATTCCAAAACTCGACATTGAACTTATATTAATAACTTTTCCCTCCCCGAGTAACGGTAAAAGTCTCTGGGTAAAATCCAGATGTGAAAAAGTATTAACTTCAAACTGTTTTCTAATATTATCAACAGGGATTTTCTCCATGACGCCTGCAACAACACACCCTGCAACATTAATAAGAGTATCAATTTTCTCCGTTTTTGATTTTATAAATGCACAGGCCCGGGCAATTGTTTCCCTTCTTTCCATATCTATATAAAAAGGAATTGCACCCATATTACTGAGTTTTTCGGCATATTTTTCATTTCGATAACCCGCAAAAACAATATTATCTTTGATAAAAACTTTTAACAAAGCTTTTCCTATACCTGATGTTGCACCTGTTATTACATAAGTTTTCTTCATATTTTAATTACCATTTATATAAGAATCCATTAATGGGAAATAATAATGAAAACCAATATACTTGATTAGTAAACCAACCACTACCCAAAAAGCTAAACCAATCACTATATTCTTGATAAGTATTATTATTTACCCTTCCTAATCTGACATGTAAGAACTGAATAACGGCAAGTACAACGCCAAAGCAAGTGTTAATACAATACTACCGATTACAATAAGCATTATCGGCTCAATCATTTTTGTCATAGTATCAATAATTGTATCAAGTTTTTTATCTATAAAGTTTGTAGCCTGCAAAAGCATGTCTCCCAAACGACCTGATTGTTCACCTGTTGCAATCATAAACAAAATCATCTTCGGCATAACACGGGTCGAACGTAAAGCAATTGAAAGATGCTGCCCCTGTTGAACTTTTAAAGTTGCACCTTCAATTTTTGTTTTTAATGTATAGTTTGTGAGTGTAACGTTTGCAAGATATAAACATTCAATAATCGGAACACCCGCATCATAGGCAACCTGCATAACCGCAACGAAGTTCGCAAAGTTAGAATACTGAATTAAGTCGCACAACAATGGCACCTTTAATACATATTCATCAATCTTTCGTTTACTCGGCTGCCACCGCATAAGAAAAGTACAAAAACCGCATATCGAACCTAATATAATCGGAACAAAGAACCAGTATGTTTTTAAGAAAATACCCGCACTCATTAATGTTGCAGTAATCCATGGAAGTTCTTTGCCCATTCCGTCGAACATTTCCTTGAATACAGGGAATACAAACATCAACATTACAAGGACGATAATAACTGCCAAAACAATTACGAACATTGGGTACATCAATGTACCTATAACCTTTCCTCTAATGTTTGCTTGTTTATTAAGAAGTTCTAATAAACGCTGTAAAGTTTTTTCAAGTTCACCGGAATCTTCACCGGCTTTTACCAGACCTATATAAATTTGCCCGAATTGATCAGGATATCTTGCAATTGTATCAGCAAAAGTCGCTCCAGCCATAATCTGACGTCTTAGCTCTTTTGCTACAAGCCTTACTTTTAACTTTGCAGCATCATTTTCAATAAACATTAAAGACTCAATAATAGGAATACCGGCTTCTGCAAGAATCTGCAAAGTAGATGTAAAATCAATACGATCCTGAAGACCAAGTTTCTGAACCTTACCACCCTTTACCTTGTTCTTCTTATCATCTTTTTCATCACCCTTAGCTTTTTCTTCATAAACTTTAGTAGGAATAAAACCAAGTTTACGAATACTCTCACGCGCCTCTCTCAAATCCGCCGCATCAACTTTTCCTTTAACAATATCTTTATTATTTTTAAGAGCTATATAATTATATATTGTCATGTTTTCTCCTATTCATTAACCACACCCAGAACTCTGACAAACTCATCTATAGTCGTCATACCATTAATAATATGAGACAAACATGATTGATGTAAAGTTCTCATTCCGTTTCTGACTGCAGCTTCCTCTATTTGTAAATCATGTGCTCCTTCTGCAACTAATCTTTTAATTTCTTTGTTTATACTCATAATTTCATATACGCCAAGCCTGCCCTTATATCCGGTAAAATCACATTTTGCACAGCCTTTAGCCCTATATATAGGCTTTTTCATAAAATCTTGAATATCATCTTCATTTGCAATTATTTGTCTTGCTTCATCATGTGATGCAAAATATTCTTCTTTACAATCTTCACAAAGACGCCTTACAAGACGCTGTGCAATAACCCCTGACAAAGTTGAAGATACCAGATAATCTTTAGCACCCATTTCTATCAAACGGGTAACCGTTGCAGCCGCAGAGTTTGTGTGAACCGTACTTAAAACAAGGTGTCCAGTTAAGGCCGCAGAAATAGCAATTTCCAATGTTTCGTAATCACGAATTTCACCAACCAGAATAATATCAGGGTCTTGTCTTAAAATAGCACGCATACATGCCGCAAACGTAATACCTGCTTTTGCGTTTACCTGAGACTGGTTAATCCCCTCAAGCTTAATTTCTATCGGGTCTTCGATTGTTGTAATATTTACATCTTCATCATTCAAACTCTTCAGTACAGAATATAATGTAGTTGTTTTACCTGAACCTGTAGGACCTGATGTCAAAATAATACCGTTAGGACAACTTACCATATTTTTAATTTTGGCAATATCTTCTTCTGTTCCACCAACAAGATTTATATTCTTGTCTGCCGCATTCAAACTAACAGCAGGAGCCAATACACGAATACAAACCTTTTCTTTGCCAGAAACAGGAAGAGTATTTATACGAAAGTCATAAGAACCATTTTTATACTTAATTGAAAATGTACCGTCCTGAGGACGTCTATGCTCTGCGATATTCATTCTTGACAAAACCTTAAAACGGGCAATTACAGAATTTTCTACCTTAGGAGGAATATCAAGAACCTTTTGCAGCATACCATCCTTCCTGTATCTTACAATGTATCCGGTAAGACGAGGTTCTATGTGAATATCTGATACTTTATTGTCAATAGCATTCGTAATAATCTGGTTTACGAATTTTGCAACAGAACCAGTGGAATCTTTGAGCTGTTTATCAACCATATCAGCGAGAGATTCCTCTGCTTCAAATTCCTCAGCTTCGTTTTCAATTTCTTTTATAACTTTTTCAGTTTCTTTTCTCTGTTCACTAAAAAAGGTATTCAAAGAGTTTTGAAACTCGTAATGAGTCATCAAAAGCTGCTTGGGATTCTGTCCGGTTAAATAAATAATATCTTTTAGAACATCTGGTTTTACAGGTGTAACTACACCTAAAATCAAAGTTTTACCATCCGAAGATATTGGAATAATCTTATTTGTCTTAATAAAATCTTCAGGCAGGATTTTTATAAACTTTGCCTGGGATGCAAGCTGTTCCGGAGTTACAAGATCATAACCGGTTTGAAGATGTAATATTTCCTTTAACTGCTCTAATGTTATAAAACCAAGTTTAAATAATGTTGATCCTATTGGAATTTTCTGACGTTTACTCTCTGCCAAAGCCTGCAAAAGCTGAACATCATTGATATATCCTTTTTGGACAAGTAGTTCACCTAAACGAACCTGCTTAGATGTCCCATCATCAGAATTATCTTTTTGCATGTCCAGCTTAAGAGCTTCTATCAAATCATACAAATCCTGATCAGGTACCTGAATAAATTTAATCTGCTGTGGATAAAACTCTTTCAGTTTAAGGTTTATAACATCTTTATCCGAAGATGAATTGATAGCTACAAACAGGAAATTATCCTTAACACTAATTGGAACAAATTTATATTGTTCCAATAGTGCACTGTTAACTTTATTTAGTATCTGTGAATTGACACTGTTTTTTAACCTGTTTAGAAGTTCATTCATCTTAGTAATATTTTATTCTATAATGTATCGGTGTTTCCAATAGCATCCTCTGTGTCAGTTACTATTTTTGGAGTAATCATAATAACCATTTCGTTTTTACTTTTGGTTGATGTTGTAGATCTGAACAACGTTCCGATAAGAGGAATATCGCCTAAGACTGGGACTTTACCAATTACCTTTTGTTCTTCTTCACTTATCATACCACCGATTACCAGTGTTTCACCATCTTTAATTCTTACATTCTTCAAATCAAGATTTCTGTGGGAAAGTAATGTTGCAGCAACATACTGTCCGACACTGTCTGTAGCAGTAACCTGCTGTAATATCGTAGAATATTCAGGCTTAATATTCAACGTAACATAACCGTCAGGACTAATAAACGGTGTAATAGAGATTTGAATACCGGCATCATCCGCGATATTATAATCTCTTGTGGCTATTGTACCACCGGTATATGCACTTTGATCTGATTCTGTTGATTCAATATAATCTTCGGTAACGTCAATTGTAGCCTCTTCTCCGTTTGTTATCAATATTCTCGGGTTCGACACAACACGACCTTTACTATTTCTTACAAGATAGTTTATAGCATAAGAAATATTTACAGGGCCACTAAACGGAGCTATAGTATAGAGTTCTTCTGGAGAATCACCACTCGTATCATAAACAGGGTAACCATTACCATGAATAAATATAGGATACATAGGATCTGTTCTTGTCGTTTCACCATCAAATGTAGCAGAAAAAGTATTGCTATAAAAATTCCAAGTGTTTTGTAAAGTTTTGGAACCTTCCTCATTAAGCTCAATAATTGCAACTTCAAGGTAAGCCTGAGGTTGTTTTTTATCAGTTTGAGTAATAAAATCTTTTATCATTTCAATCTGATGTTCAGAACCACCGATAATATTTATAGTACCAAGCTGTGCATAGTATGCAACAGACAAATTCTGCAATCCAAAAGATGAAACAGAACCGCTCAACTGGCCATCCAAAGTACATGCAACAGTACCACCGTTAAGGGCTATTCCGCTTGAAGAGCTTCCCCCACCGCTACTATCGGCAGCTGCTCCTGTCATTATACCAGCAGCACCACCAGTTGCTCCGCCACCAGAAGATGCAGGAGCTGCCGGAGCCGGTGCAGAAGAACCTCCGCCTCCACCACCAGAGCTGCCACCTGATGCACCAGAAGCAGCAGGAAGTAACATATTACAAATCATATCTGCCATTTCAGCAGGGGTAGTATGATTTACTTTAAATACTGTAGTTTGCGGTTTTTTATCGAATTTTTCAACAATTTTCTTTGCAATTGCTACATCATTTTTAGTACCAAACACAATTAATTCATTTGTTACAGGATTTGTCGTAACAATATCAGAGGATGACAAACCCGGTTTATTTATAGCATAGATATTTTTATTTAAAAAGTCTGCAAGAGCAGCAGCACTAATATATTTAACCGGGATTAATGTCATATCCTGTTTGGCAAAATTGAAACCGCTGGCTCCAGCTTGTGCAATAATAATTGTATTATCATCAACAACATAATTAAGGTTATTAATTTCCATAACCATATCAAAGGCTTTTTCTAACGGAACATCAACCAAATCAAGAGTTACAGTTCCCGATACCGAATTATGAAAAACAATATTCATTCCGGCCTTATCTGCAAACATTCTCAAGACTTGCTTTACATCGGAATCTCTTAAACTTATACTTATAGAAGGATTATTTTTTATAAAGCTTACATCACCTTTTAATCTTAATGAGTAATCTTCATTATTATCCCTCAATTCCGGCCTGCTACTTTCGCCATATTGAACAATAGAGGCATCTTCCATTGCGACTGCTAACATAGCACTATTTGAAAATACAAATGATGCTAACATTAGACTTGCAATAATTTTTTTTGAAATTTTATTTTTCATATCTGCTCCTGCTTGTTATTTAACTTTGATTAATGCTTATTTTTACTGCTTCCAAATTTACTTTCCAAATTAGAAACAGTATTGTAATTAATACCTTCTCCTGTAAACAATTCTCCAACGCTTGCTTTATACACATTTGAACCGTATTGAACAGTTACAGTATCTTTACCAATTGACAAAACTTTATATCCGTTAATAATATCACCAGTCCTTACAAGATAGTCAGAACCGCTTATATTAAGAATTGCCGATGGATTAAATTTATCATACATTATACCTGAAACTTTAGTGTTCATAACGTCTGTTGCCGTAGAATCTACAACAATAGTTTCAGGCGGAGGTGTTAAGAAACTTGCATATTTGGGAGGTTTCGGCTTTGGTTTTACAACTACTACCTCATGTCCAGGGAGAAAAGGATCTGATCTTCCCATATCACCTATAGATAAAGAAACCGTATTTACATCATCAGCCCCCTTTTCTTCTTCGACAAGCTCTTCCTCATCCGGAGCGATTGCGGCATTTTGGCCATCATTACCAACCTTAACCTGCTCCTGTTCCTGAGGCTGAGGGACATTTACAATAGAATCGTTTGAGGTTGTATCATCACCGTCATTTTGTGTGCAACCAGTTGTATTTATCATTATAACTGCCAGAAATAAAAAAATTAGACATACACCAATTTTTTTGTTTAAGCTCCAAAATTGATCTTTGCCGTCCTCTTCATAAAATCTGTCTATAAAATTTCTACTCACTTGCCACCTATTTCTTATTTATATATCCTGCTTTATTATAATGAAATATAGTTTTTAACGTATCAATTATTTGATGTATTTAATTAGTAATTGATAAGTAATAGTAATTTATTTTTATTGTAGCATATTTTTTAATAAGTTGCAAAAAAGTCAAAAATATTAAGACATTGAAACAGAAAATTGCGCCTGAATGTAGTTAACTTAATAAAAAAGAAGTATATCGTATTTATTTAACATTTATTGAAAATTATTTGTAATAGTGTGAATATATTCCAATATCTGGTCAAAATATTTTAAATTAGAATTACCATCAATAACAAAATCTGCATCGCTTCTGCCCGGCAAAACATATTTTTCTCCTGCTTTAAGGAGATATTCCCATTGTTTTAGTGCATTTTCTTCATTCTGATTTCGCTCGGCCTTTGCACGTCGTATAAATCTTTCTCGTCGAATGTCATTTTCCGTTTCTATATATATTTTTATATCAAAAACATCCTTAACATCTTTATACATTGTTGCAATACCTTCAACTACAACAACCTTATCGGATCTTACTTCTAAAGCATTAGGTATTGAAACCCCTGTTCCATTCGGGATATAACGCGGAGCCATTATTGTAAATCCATCTGCAAGAGCTTCCAAATCACGTTTTAATAAATCAAGCTGAAAACTTTCAGGAGCATCAATATCATAACCATTATCCGTTAAATTATCAAAGCTGCCATACTTTTTAATCAAATCAGAAATGTCATTAAAATAGTTATCCGTACTTAAAACAGAAACAGGTAAAGAAAGCTGTTCAATAATATTTTTAATCTCACGACACATAGTTGATTTGCCCGACGCCGATTCGCCGGTAATACCTATCAAAAAACGCTTTGCCGGATTATTAATAAGCCGTTTTGTAAATCTTGAGATAAATGTAGGGTTAACTTCTTTAAAAATCGGGGATTCGCATCTTTTGTCATAAGCCAGAATTTGTTTAAATTTTGTTTGAAGATAAAACGCGAGAAGTTCCCGTCCGGTTTTCGAATTGAAGTCAGGCTTCATAATTTTATCACCGGAATTAAGTTCTTTTTCAATTAGTAATTGCATTATATCATCCATATAAAATTTTATTATGAAGGTAATAATACATGAGAAAAAAATTTTTTGCTAGTGTAATATAAAAATATTTTACATAAAAATATTATTGGAATATTTCCCTCTCTTGGGTGAGGGATAAAGGGAGAGGGTTTTATTAGGCGGGAACTGTGCGTCCCCGCACCCCGCACCTAGCCTTCTTTCTCTTTGTTGCGATGCAAAGAGAAAGAAATCAAGACAAGAAAGAAAAACGCGCTGACCGTTTAATTACTGCTAAACTCAACCCGAAACGAGTGAACTCGCTATATATTTGTCATCCTGAACTTGTTTCAGGATCTCATTTT
>CALUVX010000148.1 GCA_944324295.1 Candidatus Gastranaerophilales bacterium | reverse complement strand
TTTGGATGATTTTCGTATAAATCTAACCAACTTTTTTTAGTTTGAAATGGGCAGAAGTAACATCCTGAACGTTCTCTCCATTTATAGTAATCTGGGTAATCTATCCCTACATTTTCAAGAATTGCACTTACATCTGATTTATAAATATTATAATCTACAAAAGGATGACACTCTTTCAATTTGCCAGTATCTTTTGCAGTCTTTAATCTCCACACTTCATCAGCTCTTATCCCAATATACATTTTTACAATAGCATCAGAATAGTTATGTTTAATAAAATTCCTGAAAGGTTTTGTTTTTAATTCGACAGTACACCAACGGCAATTTACTGCTGGGATTTGATTATATATCTGATAAATATGGTCAAAGCTTCTCTCTGGTTTTATTCTTATGATTTTTTTATTTAGAAAGACTTCAATTTTATTTAAGTAATCATAAGTTTCAGGTAAATCGCATTCCGTATCACAAAAAATAAATTCTAATTTTTCAAAAATCTCCGGCATGTTATCTTTCATAAAAAAAGCAAGAGCCGTGGAATCTTTACCACCAGATAGAGATAAAATATGATATTCTTTTTCCATTCGTTCTCCTTATAATAAGCTACATAAAAGCACAGTAAAGCAGCTGCTTCACTGTGCTAAAAAACTATCAGTTACTCCTTGCAAACACAAAAATCATCTAGGATTAAAGCTTAACAAGAGGGGGATCACCATTTACATTATTACTGCAAAATGACAAATATGATTATTAATTAACTTTTTTTTAAGGTTTTATAATTTTCTTCTTTTAATTTTTTTTTGTTTGTATCTTTAAAAATAAAAAAAGATTGGGAGTAAAAGTGTAATTGAATACTTTATTTAATTATTTTAGGTAATATAAAAAATCAAACAAATAAAAAAATATATATTATATATCCTCTTTCTTAAATTTTTTTAGAATATATTTATCGTAAACATTAAGTTTACCTTCTTTTTCTAAGTTTTCTAACATAGTTATTTGTATTTTTCTTTTGGCTATTTGGTAATCAAACTGCATCAATTCATCTGAACTTATTTCACCATTTTCAAATTTGTTTTTCAAAATATTATACATATCTTGGCGTTTTTCAAATAAGTCTGCAATTTCCATTTGTCTTACGACTTGTTCAGGAGTGTATGATCTTGATCTATTATGTATTGCTACATGTAAACAATTTACCCATGGTATTTTAGGATCATTTATTAAAATTGTATCAAAAGTATCAAAAGTAAGATTTATAATATCATCATAACTATATGCTCCATGAGGGTAGTTTACTTCAAAGAAATTTCTTATATCATTTATTTGTTGCATACTTAAATCATCAAGATTAATATTTTTTAATCTATTTTGCTTATAAATTGCTATAGGATCATTAGTTTTAATATTTTCAATATATTCTTTTTGGTATTTTATCATATTGAGAAGCATTGTACCGGCATCTTCAGGTCTGTAAAATCCTATTTTTTCCATTTTACCTTTTCTAAAATCAGGATGAATTAAATGAGGATTTTTTGAAGAGAATACAAAAGAAGTTGCATACCCACCTTTAGCAGCTGGTTTACTACATTTATCCAGCAAACTTTTAAAATAATTTATGTTGTCAATGTTATCAGAGTTTTCATTCAGAATTTTTATATCTTCAGGGGTGAAGTTAAAGTTTAACAATCGTTTAGCTTGTGTATATGTCATTCCTAAATATTTTTCAGGTTCTTCAACAACTGCAATAAATCTATATCTCCCTCGTTGACTAGTTGCTTTATGTGCATTTAATAAGTCTTTGATGTTAGGTAAAAAGTCTTTTTGTGACGTTTTTACAAGTTTAACTACGTCATAAGGTAATGGACTTAGTATATCATTAATTTTATTTATAATATTATTAATTACATTTGTTTCTGGACCATGCAATAGGATTGATGGTGGAAGCTGTATTTCTGGATTTTTTAGAGATTCAATAAATGGGACTAAAAGAGTTTTTGCTAATGTATCTTTTTGTTTAGTATAGCCAAAAAATCCATCTTCTAAATTATGCATTACAAATTTATAAGGATCGCCGCCTTTAAAACTAGGAATGTTAGTCTTAACAGATTTATGAATAAATTCGTCTTGGGTTAAATTTTTTGGATTTCCGGCTTTTATAGGAACAGAGTTATAATTATTTTTTCTATATTGAATATTTTTATTTATATTGTTTATTGCATTGATTTTCATTTTTATATATTCCCTAATTCTTCAAGATATTTTTTAGATTCTTGAAGCGTTTTTTCTGCTTCTTTTAAAATTTTATTTGTAGATCTGTTACATCGCCAAATTATAAATTCTGTTACAGCCCAGATGCTGGCAATTATTAAAGCTCCTTTAGTGATTTGCTTCCTTGTACTCATTTTACTTTTATCTTCACGTTCAAAAGTATCTTCTTTGATTTCATTTGTTTTTATGGTCGTTTTTTGTTGGCTGTTTTGTGTTACTCCCTGAGAAGGAATATTCGTTTTATTTGTTGTAGATAAATTTATGCTGTCTATTATATTGGCTCCTTTAGAATATTTGCTATAGTATTATATGTTCTAATTCATTTGGATTCCCGTATTTTACAAAATAATTATCCATAAAAGGTTTTCTATTTTCATAAGCAGTATCATAGAATTTTTGCAATATTTCTTTAACTTCTTTATTGTTTTTGTATGGGGCATTATCTGCTTCTATTAAATACCACTGAAGATTTTTAATACTATCATTACTCCATATGATTTTTTTACCTTTTTCCAATGCCCGTTTTAATTGCTCAATGGATGTTATAGCACCCTTATTAGAAATTACTGACATAAAATTAAGTCCGTCAGTATGATTGGTCAAATCTCCATATTCGTCTAAAGACATACTTTTCCCGAATTTTTCACAAACATCCATAAATTTGTTGACAGTTTTTTCACTTGGATGTTCTGGAAATTTTGTCTGAAAATAAGTGATATTTGTTGTGAATCCTTCAAAAAGCGATTCTTTTCTTCCGTATTTTTCAAACTCTACAAGTCCGTCATAGTATGAAGCTTCACTGTCACGTGCACGTGATAAAACCGAACGCAGGTAATCTTCTTTTTCTTTTAACTGTTCATTTGGATTTGAAGAAAATACTTTTTTCTCGACAGTGGATAAATTTTCATCTTTTATTCGTTTCATAAACGGGTCATATTCTTCTGTTCTCCATCTGTCATATTCTTTTTCGTCATAAGGAATTTTATTGTGTGATTTATGAGAATATTCCATGTATTTTTTCTCTAGCTCGCGAAATTTTTTAGGAATATTTTCTTTTGTAGAAGTAATAATGTCATTTATAGCTTTTTCTCCAGCATCTACAACTTTTTGACCTTCATTTGCAATTTGTTTCTCTGCTTTTTTATTTTTCCCTCTTGTAGCAATATATGTAATAGCAGCACCTGCTATTGTAACTCCTCCTACGATTGTTGCTTTTTCCCTTTTACTAATTTTGCTTTTATCTTCACGTTCAAAAGTATCCTGTTTAAGTTCATTAGTTTTTATAGAAGACTGAGGTTGGCTGTTTTGCGTTACTCCTTGAGAAGGTACACTTGTTTTATTAGTTGATAGATTTATGCTGTCCATTATGCTGACTCCTTTTGTTTCTATATTATCACTTTGTTTTGACATGTCCAGTCCGTATTTTTCAAGACCGATTTGTTTTAAGATATCTTCCAGTTCAAGAGGTTTTTCTTTAGATGTCTTAGCTTTTTCCTGAACAGATTTAGGTATTAATTCCAAATATGAAGAGAATACATCCCTAAACTTTTCAAAAAACGATAATTCATGTTTTCGGTCATTAAAACTACGCATCATAGGATGAACGTATTCCGGTTCATCTTTTATTTTCTCCTTAAGAAATTGAAGAACTTTTTTCCCACTGCGTATTAATTTATTAGGAGTTCTCTCTTCTTCTATGTATTCAATATATTCTTTTACTTGCTGTTCTTCTTTTATAGGATCAAATGAAGATGCTTCATATAATTTCATACTTAGCCAGTCATTAATTTCAGCCTTTCTTTCAGGAGATATCTCGCTGCCTTTTTTCATATCGTTTAAATATGAGATATGTTTTTTTACAATATCATTTTTGCTGGCTGCAATTTCTTTAAGTTCTTGCATTAGTTCTTTTTCAGAAATTTTAGCTCCAAAATAAGATCTATTCTTATTGTTATAATTTATGTCAATTTTGTTTATATACATATTATTTATTCCTAATTATTCCCAGATGCTATCCCATTTTTTGAATAGTTCATACTGCATTTGTTCCCCTTCTGTTAATGCTATACCATCTTTCTTTTTAGATTCTAGTTTTTGTAACTCTTCCTGAATGTGTGCCATCTGCTTTTCTACAGCTTCACACATTTCATCATTTAGTTCTCCATTTTGGTAAGCATTAATCAAATCAGTGAATTCTTTTTCTGCTTGTCCAAAACCTTCTGAATCAAATTTATCTGTTACCATATTGTAAATTGTTCTAAATTTACTGTATCTTGCAGGTGTTATATCTCTATTTGTTTCATTTTTAATATCAAAGAAATACTTGTACATAGGTTTTGTTGGATTTTCAAGATATTTGTCAAATGATCTTGAAATCATATCTTTAATTTCAACATTACTGTATGCACCACGTTTGTCTGACGGATTCATGAAATTTATAAATCGTTCTAGGTTTGGCCAGTCAGATAATTCATAGTCGATGTGCAAGTTATTTATTGTTCCATTATTCTTTTTCTCTAACAATACTTTTTTAGCTTTTTCTGATAATTTAACTTGTCCGTTGAGTATTTCTGCAAAATTGTCATTTGGTGCAAACATTTTAATTTGTTCAAGAAGGTCTGAGTTTTGTTTGAAATAATGCTTAATTACGGCTTCTAAATCAACATCTTTAGCAGGATGAATTGCAATAGGTGTAAATTTACCTTTTCTTCGCATCAAATCTTGATCAATCAAATGAGGATAGTTGGTTGTTATAAATAATGTAGTTGCACTTTTTGAAGAATTGGTTTCTCCATCCTTTGGAACTTCAGATATCCAGTCAAGAAGGGATTTCAAGTAGTTAATATTATCGTTATCATTATTGCCGTATTTCTTTAAAATCTCAAAATCATCCGCTTCAAATTCAGAGGCTAGTCGATTAGCTTTCGGTTCACTCATACACATATACTTTTCTGCTTCATCAATAAGAAGAATGGTTCTTTTACCATTTCGTGGATCTTTAATACGAGCTTTTGCTTGTGCCAATATTTTATCCATTTCTTCTCGAAATTTATCTAACGATGTATTCATTGGGAAATGAATGATTTCTGCAACATCTTTACATTCTTCTTCTATACCTTTAAGCATTTCTGTTTTACCAACACCTGTTGCGCCATAAAGTACAACAGCATTTGGCAAATTTATACTTGGGTTATTCTTACTTGCAAGTAGTGGTGTGACAAAATCCTTTTTTATTTGTTCTTTTACATCAAGATATCCAGCTATTCTGTCATTAATACCTCCATGTTGGTTTACTGTTTGATTTACATAATCTCCCAAGTATGCATTACTTAATTCTGCAATATATGATGCTTTTTCGCGTTTTAAAGACTCTAATAATTCACGTTGAGAATCTGTTGATCTATTATAATCTGCAACAATTTGCCTTAAATCATTTAAATTCGATTCAACTCGCTGATATCTCCAATGACCATTCCAGTATGGTGCCATTTTTTCTTTATATTTTGTTTCTCCTCCTGACATCCATTTAAATCCCCAGATATATTTGTCGCGTTGAGCTTTTTTAGCACTTTCTGCTTCTGTTTGATATTTCTTTTTTTGAGCTGCATCATCCCAATTTCTATAAAAACTTAAATCAGCTTCGGCCTCTTTGACTTTTACAGGTTTTACCTGTGTTGCAATTGCTTCTTTTAAAGTTTTAATTCTTTTATCTGTTGCATTAATTTTAGCAATTAGTAATTTGGTATAAGCTCCAGGTTCTATTTTTGGTGTTAACCTTTTTAAAGCATTAGTATGTGAAAAATTTAATTTTTTTATTTCTGCATTCATTGCTGCATCAATGTTATTTACAGTGGGTTTAAAAATTTTACGAACTAAATCTATTTTAGAACCGGTAAATGTTAAATTATCGGTGTTATATGTTTTAACTGTGTTATTTTTTAAATTCCTTTTTTGATAATCAAAATTGTTTAAATTGATTACACTCCCAGTAATTTTTTGAATTTTCATTGTACTCCTTTCAATTAATCAATATTATTTAGTATCTTAGTTTCTCCATCAAAAATGTGTTTTATAAGTCTATCAATTTGTGGTTTATTATTAAAGAAATTCTTTAAAAAAAAGAATTTTTCATAAGGAGAATTCTTTAATGGATTGCTTCTTAGTTTAATGTTATTTCGATCAAGATTATTTATCAAGCGACCACTCATGTCACAAGCAATTAAATCTAGCGGTTCTTTTTTTGCATATTTACATATTTTATTTTCAACAAGTTGTCCATATAGTTGTTGATATTTTTTTATATTTTCGGGATCTGTCATTAAAATTAGCTTTTTTAACACTTTGTTTATACTATATTTATCTAGCAAATGGTTTTCATGAAAAATATGCGAAAATTCATGAAAAACAAATTCTAAAAAAAAGTCAGTTGTAGTATTTTTAGCAATATGAAAATCAAAATCACTGATTTCATTAATTTTATCCCAAGGAAAATCTTTATTAAAAATAATACTTTTTGCAGGTGTAATCTCATCAGAAGTTTTATGAATCCTACAAGGAACTAAATTACAAAATCCGTAAGTAAATTCTAAATCTGGGATACTTAAAGTTTTTGTATCTTTTACCATAATATTATTGGGATACCCGAGTTTTAATTTAAATGTGTTTTGTAATTCTTTTATAAACTCAAAAACTTTAATAACAGACCAAGCAATAAATTTATTATTTTGGAAATCTGACTTAATATTCTTTTTAGCTAGATAATTTTGAATTTGAGTGACATCAGTATTTCTTATGTCCGTAATCATTGATTTTGTCAATCCTCCAGCATAAGAAATATTAGAGTTGAAATTTTTTTGACTGTTTATTTTCATAAATATACTCGTGATATTTCGAAAACTAAAGAATAAAATATTTTGACAAATTTAATTAATTTACATTTACAAAAATTAATACTTATATAATAAATCTATTAAATATTTCTTGTTTGATTTACTAATAAAAATTGAGGGATAAATGAAAATAAATTCTATTAATAGCTTATTAAAAAATAATATAAATTTTAGAGCAAGACCAGAACAACTAAACAATGATAATATAGAAGAATATTTAAGAAAAAATAGGGTTTCATTGTCTCAAGCTTCTAATGATTTATTAGTGATAAATGATAGAGCAGTGAAAGAAAGAGCTAGTTTTCTTCATTTGAAAAGAACAATTAATGAACAGAAAGAATTAATGACAGTTGGAAATAAAGTATTAGAAGATCCTTTTGATATTGTTTCTCAATTTGAAAGTACTGATTCTCTTATACAAAGAATTTTTACAACTCAAAAAGTAGAAAATAAAGGTATTGTTGGAAATATTATGGATGAAGATTTTTCTTTAAAAAATATATACAGAAAAGGAACAGCTTTTTATAGTAATGGAGTGAAAAATGCTACTTTTATTAATTCAATTAAAATGCCAGAACTAAATATTCAAGCAATAGGTGGATTTGGAGGTAATGAATCTACCAAACTATTTGAGGAGATTTTTACAACATTTAAGTCAAATGATACACAAGTATTTAGTCAAGCAGTTAAAGCATTTCACGAAATTTCAAAAAAATACATAGATTATACTAGTAAAAATCTTAAAAATATTAAAGAAATGTATTCAGTGGTTAATAAATTTGGAGAAAAAGCACCTCTTATTGGGATAGTCCCAAGAGTTCAAAGGGTTAGCAAACAGCAACAATCAATTAGATATGTGTATGCAGATTATAATGATTATTGTGATACATTTATTCATAAAGGAATACATCCTATTGCAATTTCTTATATTAATAAAATTAAACAAACGCAGAAAAATATCACTCTTATTGAGCCATATTTGTCTAATCTAGATTGTCTTTATGTAAACAAGGTTATTACAGAGATGAAAAAAACTGCGAGACCTTTAGTTGAATATTATATAAAATTGTTATCGTCATTTACAGGTAATGGTGAAATTATTGCGAATTCATATAAGTCTATAAATAGAAATGGAAATATATCATCAATAATGAAATTATTAAGAACTACATTAATGATGTCCTAATGAAAATCAGGCAATGAATCTAACAAATTTTCTAAAAGGTTTCCAGATTTTTTTATTGCGTTTTCCATTAGTTCTGAAGATAATATGTCAGAAGTTTGTTCAGATAAATCAGTTATATTGTCAACATCTATGCTATTATCAGTAGCAACTTTATCAAAAATCTTAAATCTTGAATCAACAACATCAATCGAATTATCTACCTTAGAAATATCAGGAGGTAATTCTTGAGAAATATCAACTCCTCTTTCAGGTATGATATTAGAAATAGTTTCTTCAGATATATGGTTTTCTCCTGCAAATGTTGGAGGATACTCATAAGGAGGAATATCCCCAGCTTTTTTTGCAATGCTATAAGCTTTGTTAATTGTGTTTTGGTCAATGTGTCCATTAGGATTTATATCTAATGGCTTAATTAATTTTTTTACCGCTTCAGGAACAGTTCTTAATTGTTCAATATTATGGTTAATTGTATAACTAGGATAGCCATCTTTAGCTTGTTTTATGTATATTTCAGCCATAATTCTATCTACTGAATCAAATTTTAAATCATTAGGATCTGGGATATTTTCATATCTGCCATATGGAGTCTCAAGTTTTCCAATAATAGGAGATTGTTGTTCTTTAAAATCTTTTGGCTTGAAAAATTTGATTATTTTTTTTATTAATTTATTTTGATTATAGTTATTATTTGATACTTGTTGTGGGGATAAATTTATGTGTTTACTAATATTACTTTTTCGCAAATTATTGTATTTCAAAATGTTTTTGATTTTTGGAATATTTTTTACATTTAACATTATTTTCATATATTTGACCATACTTTACATCAAACTTAATAATACCATTAAAATTTATTACAAGAAGTTTTTGTTAATTTTTATGAATTCCTATTATTAGTAGTAAAAAATTCCCTACCGGTATTGTGGTAGGGAATTTTCGCAGTTACACTACAAATTTTCAGGATTATTCCGGTAATAATCTTCCAGGATTTTGCGCAAAGTATCTTTGTAGAATTTTTCATCTTCTTCGCTTGTTTCAGGCTCAAAATCCTCAAATGCCTTATTCTCAATCATCTGCCAGAAATCAAAGTTCAGCAAATTCAGGTTCTGCAGAAGCATTTTCCGAGAAGGCCCGTCATTTTTAATCGCATCCTGCACTATTT
>CALUVX010000147.1 GCA_944324295.1 Candidatus Gastranaerophilales bacterium | reverse complement strand
TCGATAGATATTAACGGCAACAAAAGACCTAACACAATAGGTAAAGATCTCTTCCAATTTGCAATTACAAAAGACAACGGTGTTGTACCATTCGGATATGGAGATTTTGGTGTAACAAATCCCGACGGTACTAAATATCAAAATTTTGGGAATTATGACAGAGATAAAATTACCGGAACAGACAATTATGCATGTAACAAAGAAAAATATGGTGTTTGGTGTTCTGCACTAATAATGATGGACGGCTGGACAATGTCAAAAGATTACCCGTGGTAAATGAATGGAGAAGTCTCGTTCGCTTTTATAACACAAATATTATTCAATAAATTTTTAAATACATCTAAAATCATTATCTCGCTTTCAAAATGCCCTATATCAAAGACAACAACAGGTGATTCAAGTGCCATGTGAAATTTCAAATCACCGGTAACAAATGCATCAGCTCCATTTTCATAAGCCTCATGAATAAATTCAGAGCCGCTCCCTGCACAAAATGCTATATTTTTAATCTCATTTACTCCTAAATTATTTACATAACGAAGGTTAGGCGAAATTTTTTTAAGAATTTCAACAAATTTTTTAATAGAAACAGGTTCTCCCAAGCTGACAAGCCTTACAAAATCCCCTATATTTCCTGTTTTAATTAAACCAAGTGTATTTATTAATTTATCGGTTGTCCCGCCCGTAGTCCTGTCCATATTGGTATGCGAACAATAGATATCTATGTCTTTATAATAACAAGGGACAAAAAATAACGGATGATGAGAAATTATCATATCACAATTTTGCTCTTTCGCCTGTTTTACAACATCATCCGTAACTGTCAGAGCAAGCATAACTTTTTGAATATCTTTTTTCTCGGTTTCAACAAGCCACCCCGAACAGTCCCAGCTTTCTGCCAATTCTAAAGGTGCATAAGTTTCAATTCTTTTGATAATTTCGTATTTATCCATAAATTACCTTAAAAATTTGTTTTGCAATTGTCATCTTATCGGCTCTTTCAAGTTTTTTCATATTACCGTCTTTATCCAGAACAGTAACTTCATTATAATCACTTGAAAATCCTATATCTTTTCGGGAAATATCATTCGCAATCAAAAAATCACAGCCTTTTTTCTTAATTTTTTCTTTTGCATTTTCAATCAAATTTTCACTTTCTGCACAAAAGCCGATAATCAGAGGCGCAGAAGACAGAAGGTCAGGAGGAAAGGCATTCTTTTTTTTGTCGCACAAATTCTTTAAGATGTCGGGATTTTTCACAAGAGTCAAAGTAATTTCATCATCAGAAGTTTTTTTCATTTTTTGCGGAGAAATTTCTTTAACTCTGTAATCCGCAACAGCCGCAGCCATAATAATACAATCTGAATTTTCAAACTCTTTTTCAACAGCAGATTTCATATCAAGAGCCGATTTAACCTTTATTACATTATATCTTCTTGAAACATCTTTTGTTGTAATAAGAGTAACTTCAGCACCCAAGTTTTTTGCCGTATCAGCAAGTGCAAGCCCCATTTTCCCAGACGAATAATTTGAAATATATCTTACGGGATCTATATCTTCTACAGTACCACCCGAAGTTACAACAATCTTTTTACCGTTCAACGGTTTATAAGTTAAAATTTCAACCGTTTTATCAAAAATTTTTTCAAGAGAACAAAGCCGCCCCTTACCTTCATATCCGCAAGCCAAATAACCGCTTTCAGGCTCCAGAATTTCATAGTGGAGTTTATGAAGATTTTCCTGAAAAATAGGATTTTCCCACATATTGCAATTCATTGCAGGGGCAATAATAACAGGTTTTGTAAATGCACAGGCAATTGATGTTAAAAGGTTATCACAAATTCCACGGGCAATTTTTGAAATTGTGTTTGCTGTAGCCGGCGCAATTACCATAATATCAGCTCTGTCAGCGTAAGAAATATGTTCGGGTTTAAAATCTTTTACGTCAAATTCTTCAACAGCGACTTCATTTTGGCTTAAATTTTGAAGTGTAAGTTTTGTTACAAAATTCAAGGCATTAGGAGTACAAACAACCAGCACATTGGCATTTGCTCTTTTATACATTCTGATAAGTTCGCAAATCTTATAAGCGGCAATACCGCCTGTTATACCAACGAGTATAGTTTTACCGCTAAGCATTTTTCCGTTCTCCGGCAATTATGTTTTCAAGTTCACAAATAGCTCTGTTTAAATCATCATTCACAATTTTATAATCAAATTTTTCAGCCCGTGCAAGTTCCTCCTTAACTGCATCAAGCCTTTTTTGAATAGTCGCTTCATCTTCGGTATGACGTCCGCGCAAACGATTTTCAAGAGCATCCAGCGATGGCGGGCAAATAAAAATCAATACCGCCTCCGGCATCTGTTTTTTTACCTGTAATGCCCCCTGAGTATCAATTTCTAAAATAATATCTTTACCCTCTTCAAGACATTGATTGATAAATTTCTTCTTTGTTCCGTAGAAATTACCAGCGAATTCCGCCCATTCAAGGAACTTATTATTGTCAATACAATCTTTGAAATCTTCCTTTGTCATAAAGAAATAATTTATACCATCAATTTCACCTTCCCGCGGTTTTCTTGTTGTACAGGATATTGACAGCATAAAATCAGGATTTCTGGATAAAAAACCTTTTAAAACAGTGCCTTTACCGACACCTGATGAACCTGATACTACATATAATTTTTTATTCATAGTATAATTATACAATGAACAAGAAAGCAATTTACAACTTTGTGAAAAAAATTAATAACACAAAAACTTTAAAAAATCTTGCAGATACTATAAATTCAGAACTTTTGCCGCTTACCGGAGCAGCAGCAAGCTGGATAAGTATTATTAACAGGAATAACAATCAGGTCGAAATCCGGAAAATACTTTCGACAGAAAAATTTAAACAGGATAAATATCTTCAAAAAGAAGTAAAAAATATAAGGCAGACTCTCACTGATTTTTATAATAATTTCGGGCTTGACGACATATATGAACATATATCATATATGTCAAACAAAAATATAATACTAAAACCGATAATCTTCAGAAACAATATCTTAGGCTATATAGGTTTAATCTCGGACGATAAAAATTTTAATAAAAACAATATTTCAAATATTGACCTGTTAATGGAGTATATTAACGCCAAGATTGAAATAATAACCATGTATGATGAAAAAAAGAGAAATGCACGCGAAAAAACTGAATTTCTTGCAAGTGTATCCCACGAATTCAAAACCCCTTTAAATGCTATCATCGGGTTTTGCGATCTGTTGTCGGAAAAAATTGACGACAGTGAAAATATTAAATATTTGGACAATATATACAAAAACTCCGTTTATCTCATGAGCCTTATAAAAACCATTCTGGAATATGCACGCAGCGACTCCCAGCCATTGACAATTAAGCGGGAACGTATAAGAACAAAACAGGTTATAAACGAAATTCTGCAAGATTTTTCAGAAATGCGTAAAGAAAAAAATATTACCTTTAATTACACATTATCAGATATAATAATAAATGCAGATATTATCAGATTTAAACAATTGGTTTATAACCTGATTTCAAATGCTCTAAAATTCAGCAAAGAAAACAGCAAGGTTTCAATAGTTACCTATGTAAACAGAAAAAAAGAATTTGTATTTGAAATAAGAGATAAAGGCGACGGCATCAGTAAAAAAGATATAACTAAAATCTTTAACTTTTTCACACAGGTCAACCGAAATGAACTTAAACGCCAGCAAGGTTCAGGAGTAGGTCTTGCCCTTTGCCGCAAAATACTCCAAGCTCACGGCGGAGAAATTTATGTAAAATCCAAATTACATCAAGGAAGTTCTTTCTGGTTTACAATCCCGCTTAAATAGGTCAACACACCTTTTTTCTTAATTTTTCATACAATAGCAGTATTGAGCAAATAACAACACATATCACGGCAGCAATCATCCAAAATGCAATTGCTCCGTTCCAGCCAAATTTGTCTACAACAAGCCCCGTACCGCTTGAAGACATTGCCGCTCCAACATACCCAAATACACCTGTAAAACCTATAGAAGCAGAGGCAACTTTTTTAGAACTGCTTTCGACAGCACACAATCCGCCTATTAACATTTGAGGACCGGACGTAAACATTCCTATCATTGCAGCATAAACATAATCCATCATGTTATTCTGCGCCGGATTTGCTGCAAATGCAAGAAGGCTGAACATTAAACAAATTAAAAATATTATATTAATAGGAGTTCTATTGCCCTTATATATTTTGTCCGAAATAACACCTGCCAAAATGGCTCCAAAAGCCCCAACAAGTGCTAAAGAACTTAACTTTGAACTTGCAAGAGTCAAAGTATTTCCTTTAACTTCAACAAGATATTTTACAAGCCAGTCTTCCGTACCAAAACGAATTATATAAACGAAAATATAAGCAATTGCAAGCATCCAAATTATCGGATTACATATAATATGCTCCTTAAATATTCTAAAATATGATCTATTATCTTCTTCCTCTTCTTCATCACATTTTACAGGTTCGTTTCTGTATTTTTCGATATCAGGAAGTCCCAAAGACTGCGGTTTGTCTCTCAAGCGGTTAAAAAGCCAGAGTCCAGTAATTATACATATAATAGAGGGGATATAAAATGCCGCTTTCCACCCGAATTTATCTATTACAAAACCAGAAATCATCACGGAAGAAAACACACCTATCTGATGAGAAGTAGACCATAATGACCATTTTGTTCCTCGTTCCGAATTTGAAAACCAGTAAGACAAACTCTTTGCAACAGGCGGGAAACCACAGGACTGAAACCATCCGTTAGCTCCCCAGAAAAATGCCATTACCCACAATAATACAGCAGATGAAGGCAAGCCGAAAAAGCTTACATGTCCAGGAGTAATAACTGTTGCACTGATGACAAAAAATAAATTACAAATAGCAGATAATATTAAAGCTGTTGGTAAAAAAGTCCTTACATTTGATTTATCAGCAAGAACTCCGTTGACAAACTTGCCTATCCCATAGGTAACGTATAAAGAAGAACCCAAAAGCCCCAGTTCAGTATTTGACAAATTTAAAGCCTCACCCATAGAAGGCAAAGCGACAGCAATATTTTTCCTACATAAATGAAAAACTACATAAGCAATAAAACTTGAATAAAATATTCTCCATCTGAAGTGAGAATACATTTTATCTACTTTTTCCTTATCCTGAATCAGCTCTTTTGCCGGAGGTTCTTTAAAAAATTCTATAAACTTACTTGCCATAATCAGCTATTTTCCTGCTTTAATAACCTGAATATTTCTTGTTTCAGTAATTTCATGGCGTGCATCTTTGATAATTTCTCTTTTTTCTTCATCAAGTCTGCATCCGCCGACCAGTCTGTCAATAAATCCCGTATTTAACTTAACAGCTTTATCAAAAGCGCCAACTTCTTCCAAAACATCTTTAATTTGATGTAAGTCATACCCGAATGACTGCTTGGAATTATATACAAGGGTTTCTCCCGACTGTGATATAATCGGTTCACCGCCCTGTTCAAAATAAAGTTTAAATACAGATTTCAAATCCTGTAACTCTGATTGCAAAGTTGTAACAGTTTGTTGAATTCTTAAAAATCTTTCAAACAAATATTCAACATTATCAAGCTGTTTAACTTCCCAGTCATACTTTTGAAGATATAATTTTTTCAATTTAGGATAAGCCAAAGCAAGCCCCATAGTATCAGCCATTGCACGGTGATGATTATGCAAATCAACATTAAACTTTTCAGTCAAAGCCTCTAATCCGTGTGATGGCAAATCGGGATAAACTTCCTTAAACATCTGTTGTGAATCAATTCTCGGATTATTTAATTCTTTGCCCGTAGTTCGCAGACTTGCTTCATTCAAAAAAGAATAATCAAAGATACAATTATGTGCAACTATAGGGTAATCACCGATAAATTCGAGGATTTTCGGCATTGCTTCCGCTTCTGTAGGAGCATCCGCAACCATTTCCTGCGTAATACCATGAATAGCCATGCTCGATTTTCTAATATGCTGTTCAGGGTTAATCAAAGTCTGATATTCATCTTTGATTTTGCCGTTTTCAAGTCTTACTGCGGCAAATTCAACCATTTTCTCCTTTGTATAATCCAAGCCTGTAGTTTCTGTATCAAGAACAATTTCTATTATCTTTTTTCTTGCCATATTCTTATCCTATAGAGTTCTATTAAGATAATAGCACAAAAAAATTTTCTGTGATAGAATAAATCCGTTAAAGAAAAATTAAGGAGATATGTGATGTCAAACGCAGTTGATATTAATGATGCAAGTTTTGAACAGGAAGTTTTAAATTCAGAACAACCTGTTGTTGTAGATTTTTGGGCACCATGGTGCGGGCCATGCAGAAAGCTCGGTCCTATACTGGATGAAGTTGCGCATGAATTTTCCGGAAAAGTTAAATTCGTTAAAGTCAATACGGATGAAAATCTTAAAACAGCTCAGGA
>CALUVX010000146.1 GCA_944324295.1 Candidatus Gastranaerophilales bacterium | reverse complement strand
TTTTGTATCAAATCGGCGAATTTTTACAGGACAAAGCCGTTGAAAAATCAAGGAAATCAATTTCTCAGCTTATGGATATAAGACCTGACTATGCAAACATTGAAATTGACGGCAAATTAGTAAAAGTAAACCCGTCAGAAGTTAAAACAGGCACTATAATTACTGTTAAAACAGGTGAAAAAATTCCACTTGACGGTACTGTTATTGAAGGTCAAGCTTCTGTTGATACTTCGGCCCTGACAGGAGAATCCGTTCCAAGAGAATTAAAGACAGGAGCACAGGCAATAAGCGGATGTATTAACACAAACGGCCTTTTGAAAATAAAAGTTGAAAAAGAATTTGGAGAATCAACTGTTTCCAAAATTCTTGAACTTGTAGAACATGCCGGCTCTAAAAAAGCAAAAGCAGAAAACTTTATTACAAAATTTGCAAGATATTATACCCCTGCTGTTGTTGCAGGTGCTTTAATACTTGCAATAGTTCCGCCGATAATTTTACATTCGGAATTTAGTTTATGGCTTCAAAGAGCTTTGACTTTTCTTGTAATTTCATGCCCGTGTGCACTTGTAATATCTGTTCCTCTGGGATTTTTTGCAGGTATCGGAGGCGCATCTAAAGAAGGGATATTGATTAAAGGTGCCTGCTATATCGAAGCATTGTCAAATCCAGATTCCGTGGTATTCGATAAAACCGGAACACTGACCAAAGGAACATTTAAGGTAACCGAAACTCACCCCGTTAATATATCAGAACAAGAACTTCTTGAGTTATGCGCAAAAGCAGAAAATTATTCAAGCCATCCGATTGCTGTTTCTTTAAAGGAAGCATACTCAAAAGAAATCAATACCGAATGTATTAAAAACGTTGAAGAAATTGCGGGCAAAGGTGTAAAGGCCGAAATTGACGGTAATGAAATTCTTGCAGGGAATGCTCATTTTATGGAAATGTTTAATGTTGAATACCAAAAACTGCAAGCTCCCGGAACAATTGTTTACGCTGCGAAAAATAAAAAATTCATAGGTTATATTGTAATTTCAGACGAATTAAAGGACGATTCGAAATCTGCAATTGCGAGTTTGAAATCAATGGTGAAACAAACAGTAATGCTTACAGGAGATTCCAAAACAGCAGCAGACTATGTAGCTCAACAACTTGGAGTAGACAAAGTATATTCAGAACTTCTGCCTGCCAATAAAGTTGAACAGCTGGAAAAACTAATTGCAAATAAAGAGAATGGTAAAAGCGTTATATTTGTCGGCGATGGTATAAACGATGCACCTGTATTAACAAGAGCAGATATAGGAATAGCAATGGGCGGTTTAGGCTCTGATGCCGCAATTGAAGCAGCAGATGCAGTTATTATGGATGACAAGCCTTCAAAAATTGTAAAAGCAATACTCATTGCCAGAAAAACAATGAGTATTGTAAAACAAAATATTATATTCGCTCTTGGCATAAAAGCTTTATTTTTAATTCTTGGGGTCTTCGGAATTATCACAATGTGGGGGGCAGTCTTTGCAGATACAGGAGTTGCACTGCTTGCCGTTCTAAATTCACTCAGAGCCCTGAAAGCCTAACGGATAAAGTTAGTCATTATTTTATCTTCAGTCTGCGGATGATTAATACCCGCATTTTTACCCGCTTCAATACATTTTAAAATCCATGCCATATTTTCGCCAAGCACTCTCATTATCTGCATACCTTCCAAATCCTGTTTTGCCTGTTCAGCAGCATTCTGAGCTCCATGCGTCATACACCAGTAATTTGATGAAACCACAGGCATTTGATTTATTGTGAAATGTTTTGTAATTGCATCCAAAGAAGCCGTTGTACCTGCGCGTCTAGCAGAAACCACAGCCGCCGCAGGCTTAAACGTAAAATTAGCTCCGCCGGCATAAAAAACTCTGTCCATAAATGACATAAGTCTGCCACTAGGATGAGCAAAATACACAGGCGAACCAAAAATAAAACCGTCAGCATCTTTTGCTTTTTCAATAACTTCATTTACAATATCATCTTTAAAAACGCATCCGTTTCCTGTTTTTCTGCAGGCACCACAGCCGATACAATCACGAATAGCATTTTTACCAACCTGAATAATTTCAGTCTCAATACCATTTTTTTGCAATGATAGCGCAACTTCACTCAATGCTGTGTAAGTACAACCATGCTCATTTGAGCTCCCGTTAAATAATAAAACTTTCATAGAAAACACCCTCTTAAAATCTTTACTTCAAAATTACAATGTTTATGTTAGCATAAAATCAAAAAGTTTTATAAATATATGGCAAAAAAATTTTTTACGTTTTTTGTTTAAAGTATTAGAGTAAAGTTTAGGAGTTTAAAATTTAATGAAAGTTTTACAGGTCAACCCAAATTTGACGTTTGGTCGTTCTTTGCGTAATGATGAGATAGATGAATACACAAAAACGTTAAAAGAAGCAAAAAAAATTACGGGGCAGACCGGTAAATCTGCATTTATTATTCCAATGCCAAGCCTTCCGGTCTCAGAAGCTAAAGATATCGGTATAGGACATTTAGCATCAAAAGAGGGGATTGACTTCATAGACTATATGCACACCTATCTGGATTTCAATATAGTAAAAGATCTCCCGTCCGGACAAATAAAAAAATATAAAAACTTTTTTTGCAATTATGAAGCTTCAGCACTTGCGCTCGGAGACCAAAATATTAACCCCGAACTTTTAACAGAAGATAAATACTCTTCACTTTTAACAAAAGAAGAATTTCAAAACATAGTTAATGCTAATACAAAAAGTAATAAACACGAATTTATCAACTGTGAAAATGCAATGGAAAGCGGAAGCACACAGGATAATATCTTAAAAAAAGCCTACGAAAGATTTACTAAACTTGATGAAAATTCTCCATTAAAACAAAAGTATGTAAAATTTGTAAAAGATAACGAATTTTGGTTGAATTTTCCAAGAAAAGAAGAACCTGATCAGGAGTTTTTCAAATTTAAACAATTCCTTGCAGAAGAACATCTTGCAGAAGGGAAAAAACTTCTTAATGACAGAGGCATCAAATTATGCGGGGATTGTCTTATAAACTTTACAACCGATGAAGTGAACGCTTTTCCTAAAGCCTTCAAAAAAGGCTATAATACAGGTCTGCCTTCCTGGGGAATTCCAACACTTGATTATGACAAAATTCTTGATGAAT
>CALUVX010000145.1 GCA_944324295.1 Candidatus Gastranaerophilales bacterium | reverse complement strand
ATGATGACCAGTAAAAGACCGTTTTGTAATATATAAAACGATTACTTCCGACCGCTAAAGGTCAAACACAAAGCCAACTTTGCCGAATAATCTTTTTATGCGTGCAGATAAAATGTCCCGTTAAATTACAAAAACAAATAACAAAACAGCGATAAGCCTAAAAATCTTATCGCTGTTTAATTTCAAACCTTACGCGTGGAGGGATTCGAACCCCCGACCTTTTGGTTCGTAGCCAAACGCTCTATCCAACTGAGCTACACACGCTTGTCATAAACCTATGGGGAATATCTTCAACAAAATTATCTTAACAAAAAAAGATTTATTTTCAAGTTTTTTTATTTTTTATAAAAAAGGTAATATAATTAATATTTCTATTATTTAGTGTGTTATTCTCTGAATGAGAGAGGTAAGTTTATGGAAAAATTAACTAAAAGAGAAGTCGTCATATTAAAACTAATTACATTGGGATATCAAAACATTCAGATTAGCGAAACTATCTATATCAGCATTCATACTGTTAAAGCACACATAAGATCCATTATCAGAAAACTTGACGCGAAAAACAGGGCACACGCCGTATATATAGCAGTTACTAATCATTTACTTGATGATTAAAATTGTTACAATTTGATAGCTTTTCTTGCCCGTTATATAATAATGAGTGAGAGTGTATCTATGAAAAAATTATTAATTATATTATCATTTTTATTTATATATTTATTTACATTTGTCCAAAATGTTTGTGCTGAAGAATTATACAAATTCACATCAGCCAATTTCGATACATCAAACTCAGTTATTGTATTAGCCGCCCAAGATACTCAGGCAAGTTCGGTTTTATCTAATATTAAACTTGTTAAAATGGAAAACCCATCCAGAGTATATTTTGATATTGATTCTTCAATTATTACTTTTCCAAAACAAGACTGGGTATTTAATTCCGGAAATATTAAAGAAGTAAAGATAAATCAATTTTCGACAAATCCCAATACTGTCCGTGTTGTTTTATATTATGACAATGGCTTTAATCCAAATGACGTTAGTTTTATCAGGATAAAAAATAATATTATAATTAAACTTAAAAACAGCAATATAGGCGATAATGACTATTTTCATAACACATATCGGGACGAGCACTCATCATCCAGCGATTTTTATGAATATCTTACAATAACTACTCCGGTTGCACAGAGTGAAGAAACTCTTGTAGGACAAATTCATGAGGCATTTAATACTCAGGCCGAACAAATAATGGAGAAAAAAGAACTTAAGCTTAATACTAAATATTATTTAAATAATATTACTCCAAAACAAAACGGAGTTTTATTAAACGGCTTTGGTTCCGTTACTATTGAGAAACCAATGATACTTTATAATCCTACAAGGATTGTTTATGACCTGCCAAATACTCTTGTGGATATGAAAATCAGGAATAAAGAATATCGCATAAATGAAACAGAAAGCGTTAAAATCGGCCAGTTTTCTGTTAATAAGGCGAGAATTGTAATCACAACGGATGCCGTAAGTGATTATATTCCTATATATTCAAGCGATAATCAATCTTTAATTATCGCGAATTACAAAAAAACAAATAATTCCACACTATACAACAGTTCAAGTAATGCTATCGCATACAGCAAAGAAAAAAATGATGCTCTGACAGAATCAATGATTATAAAATTTGATTCCCCAATTGTTCATGGGCTAGACAGATATCATGACAAAATAATTTTGTATCTTTACAATGTTTCTAAATATAGTGATGAAAATTTTAAAAACACATTTAAAAATTCATTCTTTAATAATGCAACTATAGAATTAATGCCTAAAATAGGCTTGAAGCTCACTGTTCCTACAGAGCAGGACGCAATAGCAAGTACATATCTCGGTGCCGACGGAAGGAGTATCAAAATAACTGTTAAACAGGTTCAGAAAAAAGAACCGTCATTATCAGAAACAAAATCAATAATGCTTAATCCCCCTGTTAATACAAATGTTTCAAAAGGGAAGAAAAAAGTTGTTATAGATGCAGGACATGGCGGCTCTGATGTAGGGGCAGTAGGCGGCGGCACATACGAAAAAGATATAACTCTTGATGTTTCCAAAAGGGTAGAGGCTATTTTGAAACAAAAGGGCTACCAAGTATTAATGACACGAGATGATGACACTTATGTATCCTTGCAGGATAGGGTTTCAATAAGTGAAAACTTTAATCCAGATATATTCGTCAGCATCCACGTTAATTCAAGTGTCAGACCTGAAATTACCGGTGTAGAAACACACTATTATCATCAGGAAAGTATGTCGCTTGCGCAAACTGTTCATTCATCATTTGCAAGTGCAGTGCAATCACCAAACAGAGGTTTGTTTAAATCTAAATTTTATGTTATAAATCATACTACATGCCCTGCTATTTTAGTCGAAATAGGCTTTATATCCAATAGCAGCGAAAGGGCACAGCTTGTAAGCGATAAACGTAAACAGGCAACGGCAAAATCAATAGCAGATGGTATTGAAAATTATTTTAAACAATATAAATAGAGACTAACATGATAGAAAAAGATAAAAGACCTATAGCATTTTTTGATTCCGGCGTAGGCGGATTGACCGTATATGCAAAGGTAAAAAAAATTTTACCGGATGAAAATTACATGTATTTTGGTGATACAAAAAACATGCCCTACGGAGAAAAAACAGAATCACAGCTTATTGATTTTGCAGACAAAATTTTCAAATTCTTTGAAAAAGAAAATGCAAAAGCTGTCGTAATGGCTTGTAATACAACATCAGCTGTTACGTATGAAAAACTTAAAAATAATTATAATTTTAAAATATACCCTATAATACAATCTGTCAGCTCCACACTGGCAAAACTTGATAGTATAAAAAAACTTTGTATAATTGCAACACCGGCAACAATAAATTCACATGCCTACTCAAAAGAAATTGCAAAATATAACAAAAACATAGAAGTTTATGAAATTTCCGCTCCTGGCTGGGTTAAAATTGTAGAAGAACATAGGATTAACAATATCGAAAGTATTATTGAAGTAAAAAATATTTTAGAGCAGGTGAAACAATTTAACCCCGATAAAATTGTTTTAGGCTGTACTCATTATCCTTATCTTATGAGTATTTTAAAACGTTTTGAACAAGAAGAAAAATTTATAGACCCCGCAGTTTATTTCGCACAAAATATAAAACAAAATCTTCAGGAAAATAACTTGTTAAACGATAAATTTGAATATGAAAAATTTTATGTAAGTTCAAATCCGGAAAACTTTAAAAAGGCTTCAGAGCTTTTTTATAAGTTAAAAAGGCTTCCGCAATTAAAGAACGTCTAATTTATTAATAATATAATCTAAACAAGCATCATAATCAGGCATTACAATAATAGAAGAACTGATTTTTTCAGATACAACATTTAAGGCTGTAACATTTTCTTTGACGGCCAAAACAGGGATGTTGTTTTTCAAAGCTTCGAAAACAGGAATTGCTCCCAATGCATCATAAGGCATTACAAGATAATCCAAATTTTCAATAGAGATACCGCCGTAACCGCTGAGTTTTGGAGCATTGTTCAAACCTATTAAAATACACGGCAAAAAAGTCGGCGTAATATATTCTGATGCTGCACGCGCATCAACCGCATCAGACGATATCTGATAATCTTTAAAAGCCGGAGAATGTGCGCAAGGAACATTCAATTCCTTTGAAATATAATGAGACAAAATCGCTTCAACTCCGCCAACAGGATCTGTACCGATTCCTCTTGAATAATCAGGGTTGTCATTTTCAGGTTCTTCAAAAAGGCAGACAAGAGCGATTGCATCACATCCACGTTCCAATAATTTTTTTGAAGCATCCAAAAGAGTTTCCGAATTTTCTACATAACCCGTCGATATACCGCTGTCTTCTATTTCAAAACCAACTCCGACATCTTCTTCAGTAACTTCAAATCCAGCAATATCAATACCATAAACACATTTAACCGCATTAATTGTATTTATATGCACCTGCAAAACATCTTGTGGAATAGCTTTATCAAATACCACTCCAATTTTATTATGTTCAGAAGGAATTAAATTAATATTTCCCTTAAAAAATTCATCAATTGAATATCCTTCGACATAAAGCATATTATCTGTAATACCGGAAAAACAGCCGGCATTAACCACATTGGGATTAACTATTAAATTTGATACCCTGGCAAATTTTTTTGCATAACAGCTAGCATCACCGGCATAGCCGCCTATTGAAGCACCAATTCCCGTGGGTACAATAAAAGCACCTAATTTTTCACCATTATTTAACATACAGATATAATACAACAAAAAAGCAGTCAAATGACTGCTTTTTAACAAAAATTTTATTGTTACTGTTATTGTTGTACACCGCCGTATGAGAAATCGTTTTTGATATTTGTCTGCAACAATTTTGTCCAGCTTGATTCAAATGTTGTTATCTCATTTAACTGGGTTTCAAGATTATTTTTTTCAAGTTCTAATTCTTGCTCCCAAGAATTTAAGTTTGCCAGTTCAAGTTCATGTTCATTATCGCATTGTTCTGTCAAAAGTTCATAAGTTTCCGGATCAGATTCATAATAATTATAATATATATTATCAATCTTATCGTTGTACTTAGCCTGATTTTCAGCCACTTGTTTAGAAGCATTCAATGAATCCATCATATTGGTAGTAAGCTTATCATTAATCAGAGCTTTTTGTTTTGTGTACATTAACAGCGTTTCATGAATATTTGAAATAGCCATCTCTCTCGTCCTCTTTTTTTAGTTCTCTTATATATATAAACAATTTTAAAAGTTTTTAATTTCAGATAGGATAATTTTCGTTACATTTGTTAACATAAGAAATACCCACTGAATCTAATATTTCTTATGTATTTATTTATTTTTTATAATATAATATAATTATTAAATAGGAGAGAAAAATGGATCAACAAACTTATATGAAAATAATGGGCTACGTTCCCACCGTTATTGAGGCATCTTCACGTGGAGAAAGGTCTTTTGACATATTTTCAAGGCTTTTAAGAGAGAGAATTGTTTTCCTCGGAACCGAAATTGATGATGATGTTGCAAATTCAATTGTCGCACAGCTTCTTTTATTGGACAGTGAAAACCCTGAAAAAGATATTATGCTTTATATTAA
Source organism: Candidatus Gastranaerophilales bacterium (assembly GCA_944324295.1). Taxonomy (GTDB): domain Bacteria; phylum Cyanobacteriota; class Vampirovibrionia; order Gastranaerophilales; family Gastranaerophilaceae; genus Stercorousia. The sequence goes on along the minus strand of CALUVX010000145.1, from coordinate 571 downwards.
CAGCCCCGGTGGTGTTATAACTGCAGGGATGGCCATTTATGATACAATGCAGCTTATAAGAGCAGATGTTTCTACAATTTGTCTCGGTGATGCTGCTTCAATGGGTGCATTTTTACTTTGTTCCGGTGCAAAAGGGAAAAGAATGGCGTTGCCAAATTCAAGAGTAATGATCCACCAGCCTCTCGGCGGTGCAAAAGGACAGGCTACCGATATTGAAATTGAAGCAAAAGAAATCTTAAGAATGAAAGATATGCTTATTGAGATTATTGCAAAAAATTCAGGGCAGCCTATTGAAAAAGTAAAAGAAGATTGTGAACGTGATCACTTCTTAACAGCTCAACAGGCCTTGGAATACGGTTTAATTGATAAAGTTGTAACCCGAGATAATAAATAGTTTGTAACATATCTTAATAAAACAGATAAAAACATGCAATTTTGTAAAACTGCATGTTTTTATATTAATGTAGGTAAAAAAAGGTTGGTTACTAAAATTTAGGTAGGAGTAAAAAAATGTCTCTATTAATTTTCGCATACCGGAAATTAGACATTAACCGTCGAAAAAGTGATTTGA
>CALUVX010000144.1 GCA_944324295.1 Candidatus Gastranaerophilales bacterium | reverse complement strand
ATATTATTAACATTAGTAGTAAAATCAATTTTTTCATAATTATATTCTACTAAAAAACTCTTATTTGTATATAATACTTTTGGTCGTGTTTATTTAAGAAAGATAGTGCCGCATTAGCGGCACTATGATTTATTCTCTTCAAGTAAAAAATTATTTGCGTTCTCTATCCCGTATTGTTCAAGCGCAAATTTAAAACACTCAAGCCAATCAATTTTCTCCTCAACCTCCGGCACTTGAGCAAATGAACTCACTACTTCAAACAACTCTTTCAAACGGGATTTTCTCTCAAATGATGCCCTTCTATCTCCGTATCTGTAAACATAGTTTGCATTTCTGACATTATCATCAATTTCCATAAAACTTGTTTTACCTCTGTCATTAACGCCGATAAGCTCTTTCCCAAGTTTGAAATACGAAATTATTTCTGCAGTTTTTTCTACCATAGGAACAATTACTTTTCTGTTGATTGCGTCTAACATCATATTTAATCTTGCTTCCTGACCGCTTACAGAATAATTAAGTTCCGTTGCTGTACGCTCTGCTGATTGAAGATTTCCCGCCATGTTTTTGAAAATTCCCGTTGCACTTTCTATTGTTGATTTGAAGTAATTTAAGAAATCCCAGCCGACCATAGCTTTATCAAATGACAACGGAGTAGGAGCTGTAGGCATTAATGCCGCATCGTATTCTATAATTTTTCCGGGTTTTACATCCTGCTGCCCCTTAAAACAACCCTTTGGCGCAAGATATGGAGGATTCATCATTAAGGAGAGAGCGTCTATCTGCTTATTTAATATAGTCGAGGCAAGGCTGTTCAAAATTAATGCAACTCTTAAAGGAGAAATTCCCCTGCCTGTGGCAGGAGATTCTATAATGTTTGCATGTATAAACGGGTTTATCACAAACGGGTTGCTTTCAAAACGTATTATTTCACGTCTTGCCGCAACAACTATCAGCCAGTTTTTCAAAAGCGTTCCGTCTGATAATTCTATATCACCCCAAAATTCCAAAATTTCGACTTTTTTACCTTCCACAGCATTTTCATCATTATTTTGTAATTTTCTCGATGCCACCACTCCTTTCAATATTTCCAATTTCCTTTCATCCAAAAGATTATTTGCCTTATCTGAATAAAGCTCATCTATTGTTGAATATGTTTTATAAATCTTTGCACACTTATCCCAATTATCTCGGTTAAATTTATCAAAAACAAAATCTTCTGATTTTATATGCTTTACCTTTGCATTGTCATAAATTATTTTATCGTCAATAACAAAACCTTGTTTTTCAGGATTTAAGATTTGCTCTTCTAAAGTCTGTGCACGTCTCACCGATTTTATTTTTGTTTCCCAGCCTATAAAAATTGTACTTTCTCCGGTTTCCACAATGCTGTCAACAATTTTTTCTATTTCATCTTCTATATGCATTTGTTCAAAAGTATTTACAAGCATCGCCTTCTGTCTGATTACATAACTCTGTGTCTGCGGGGTAGTTCCCGAAACATCAAACATTGCATCAGGATGTGAATACAAATTCTGGCTTATATGAGACTTTAAAGTCTGAGCAAGTTCATAAATATCAGGAAGTTCAACTCTGTTATCCCAGCCGTTTATTTTGGGAACATCACGGTTATATATCGCATCTCTGACAAGTTTTATATCGGTCATTTGAGAACTTCTCTGTTCTTCAAATCTTTCATATTTATCTGTTATATCGGCAACCAAAAATTTTTCTTCCGTATCCGAAAGTGTTTGCGTTAAATCTTCTGTTTCAATCTTCATTTTTTACCACCTTTGCTATTATTTTAAGAATTTACTTTTCTAAATACCGAATATACTTCGATATCCTGCAACTTACCTTTTCTTAAAGTTTCATCCCTGAGTAATGCTTCTTTGACAAATCCGGACTCTTTCAAAAGAGTTCTAACTCTGAAATTATCAGGATAGACAAGTGCCTTAATCTTTTGAAATCCATAAGTCTTAAAACAGTAATCAAGAAAAAACCTGGCACACATTTTTGTATAATTTCCCCAGAAACGTTTGTCAAAACATGTTATCAGTTCTGCGCTGTGCATCCGTTCCCCGTCCCCGATAATATTATCTAAATATACAAAACCGCTTACAATCTTTCCCTCTGTAATCACAAAAAATAAAGGGGAAGTTCTTTCAATAAGATTTGAAAAATAATCATACACACTCAAACCGTTAAATGCGTAGTCATCTTCCAAACAACGCAAATATTTTGTATATAAAAATAATGCCTGCTCAAAATAAGCAGGACTGTCATAAGGATTTGTAAAAACTGCCATTAAAATACCGCTTTCTCAAATTTTACATAAGCATCATCAGTTGTAAATGCACTCAACTCACCTTTCAGCATCTTTTCTCTTACGTCGTTTTGAAGCCCGATTAATGCATCGGCCTGAATACCGTTTACAAAAGTCTCGCACATTGTTTGACGGTTAAAGTAACGAAATACTGACATTTTTGAAAAAATCTTTTCTGAAGGAACGTCTTTTATATTCGTATAAGTTTTTAAGGCCTTTTTCTCCCTTGATTTTTTCAAATCGTTCATAAATTCCCGTTCAATTTTCATTTTAATCAAATCTTCCAGAGAAGCGTTATTCAAAAGTCTCTCTTCTGCATTGTTATTTTTCATATACATTTCTCCTTTTTATTTTAAATTTTGCTGTCATCTAAATTTGAAATTGTGATAATTCTTGCGGATTTATATTCTTCCTCATTCTGATTGGCATTTAAGCCCAAATATTTGCATAAACTTTCAAGAGCTTTCAAACCCGCAGATGTATCCCTGAGTTTCTTTTTTCCAGTGAAACATCCGTCTTTATCCAAAACATCTTCTTCCTCAAGTGAAAACTCGGCAATTTGTAAAAGTTTTTGTATAACATACCCCTTATTCACTCTTAAAGAATTTATCTGATTTTTAAGCTGAAGTTTTATTTCCTTTATAATCAAATCTTCGGATAAAAGTCTTGATGCCGTTTCTTTCAAATCTTTTGATTTATAACCGGCATTTTTTGCAGAAAGTTCACCGTTAAGTGTTTT
>CALUVX010000143.1 GCA_944324295.1 Candidatus Gastranaerophilales bacterium | reverse complement strand
AACTAAAATTTATTAAAGAAAGATCGCGGAATAAATCCGCGATGACAGATTGTTTTAATATTCATTCCCTCTCTTGGGAGAGGATGTCCGAAGGACAGGAGAGGGTAAATAGAAACTCTTCTTTGATACCCACCCATATTCCATCCCTAATCAGGGAAGGAAAACCCGCATTTACATTGGCCGAGGGTGCTACGCACGTAGTCATGTCGAACAGGCAACGTAAAATTGCCTTCACCCTCGCTGAGGTTTTGATAACCCTTGGCATAATCGGTGTTGTTGCAGCAATGACTATGCCCGCGTTGATTGCGAATTATAAAAATAAGGAACTTGCAGTACGTGCTAAGCGTACGTATTCGCTTATATCACAGGCTATAAAGCTTTATGAGGCCGAAAATGAAACGCCCGGAGATGTTACCGGTTTATTTGATACTTCAAAAACGTCAAAAGAAGTTTTAACGAATTTTTCAAAATATTTTGACGGCGCAAAACTTTGCTTAAGTCCGTCTAAAGATTGTGAGATGTATGCTCATAACGTATTATGGGCAAGCGCTTTATATAAGCCTGATTCTGGAGCTTTTGCTGATGGCTCTTGGAAATCATATCCGCTAATTGTATTGAAAGATGGTTCTTTTGTTGGTTTACAACAGTTTTCTAAATGTACTGAGATTACTACTTCGGATTCTTATGATAGTGATGGAAATCTTGTTGTGGATAAAGATGGAAATCCGGTCAAGAATACTTATACTCGCAACTATTGTGCTTCTTTAAGGTTTGATACAAATGGTAATTCGGGGCCGAATCAATATGGAGCAGATGCGTTTGAACTAAGAATACGCGAAGACGGTAAGGCCAGTGGTTGGAGTAAAACAGGCTGGGATAGTCTTCAAAATATTTTGAATGGCGGGAATCCGATTTATACAAAATATGCTGAAGGGCAGAAAAAAGATTAATAAAAGTTCATAAAAAAACATTATATTTATTGCACCATTGTAAAAAAAGTGGTAAAATAAAGATATGGTTTTTGCATCTCTTTTATTATTCGTAATAATATTGTTGGTTTCTCTTATAATTTATCTTTTCTGTAAAAGAGTAATTTATAAGTTGAATAAGCGTGTTTTGGCGCGTAATATTGCAATTCTTAAAAATTCGGTTGAACTTGCAAATTATGAAAATTTATCTGAGGATGAAATAAGAGAAAAACTTATAATTCCGTTTTTCCTGGTTCTTGGATATAATACTTTTGACCGAAGAGAATTTGTAAGAACGCAAAGACGTGCTTTTGTGGAACCCGATTATATTACTAAAAAATGGGATAACAGTAGACTTTGCAAACGTTCTTTGTATATTAAGTTTGAAAAATTTTCTGATGATGCTGTTAATTTGAAAAATAAAGTTTATAACGATAACAAAATGCAAGGTGTCAATATTGACGAATTAATGAATAAACTTTATTTTAACGGTGAATATTATGTTTTAACAAACGGATATTTATATTTATTCTTTAGCAAGCACTATGTAACGGGAAGCAAGAAATTTGAATTTTGCTTTAACGTAAAGAGTTTTAGTAAAGCCGATATTGCACGTCTTGCATATTTTACAAAACAGTATATGTTTCTGCAAATCTCCGATGTTTACAGAGTATAGATTTTATGCTAGTATTGTTTCTAAAAGAAAAAATATAAACAAGGAGGGTTAAGCAATGTTAAGATTTATTACTCGGGGGGGGGCGTTCCCGGCTAGCAGAGGGTAATAAGGCAAGATGCCAAGTCGTTTACTGTAATGTCATTGCGCATTTATTGCGCAATCTAAAATTTGTAATAAAAAGATCGCGCAACAGGTGCGCGATGACAAAGTTATTTACTGTCATCCCGAACTTGTTTCTGGATCTCATTGGCGGAAGACCGGAGGGTAAGAAGGCAAGAGGTCAGGCTGTTATCTGTGAGCAAAGCTCACGAAAAGTTTTTCCCCTCTCTAGGGAGAGGGTGTCCGAAGGACAGGAGAGGGTAAATAGAGACTCTTCTTTGATACCCACCCTTAGTCCCTCCCTGATTAGGGAGGGGGATAACATCGTTTCACTCTTCACATCTCACTTTTCACTAAAACAAAAACCCGCATTTACTCTGGCCGAGGTTTTGATAACCCTTGGCATAATCGGTGTTGTTGCCGCAATGACAATGCCGTCATTAATTGCAAATTATAAATATAAGGTTTTGGAAAATCAGTTAAAAGCTGCTTATTCCGATTTAAATCAGGCGGCTAAACTTTTTCAGGTTCATAATGGAATGTCTGTCAGTGAATATACTGCAGAGAATGCAAGTTCTATAAATGCAATCAATGAGTTTAGCAAATTTTTTAACACAATCAAAGATTCAAATTTGAGATATAACTCAACAGATAGCGATGGTAATTCTGTTGGAGCTGCACCATATAAGTGGCATTCTATGAACGGAAGTACAAACGAAAGTTCAAATTGTGATGTCAGTGGCTTTTTCTGGGATACTCAAGGAAGAGTCATCTCTTTTGATGACCCTCCGTCTTATGGTCAAAATGGACCTAAAGTTTGTATTGATATAAACGGAGAGAAGGGCCCAAACAGATATGGAGTTGATTATTTTATTTTTATTTTTACTACAGATGGATATGTTATCCCTTATGGACAGGAACACCCAAATAACCCGGCAATTTGTTCAGGACAGGCAATTGCTAATTGTATAAGTTCCAGCAAATGCAGCTATTCCGGTGCCGGCAATATGCAGTTTACTTGTTCTATATATGCACTCTCAAACCAGCATCCGACAGATTCAGGCAAAGACTACTGGCATGATTTTGTCAGAGGAAATTAATGCTTTTTTCTGATTAATATTATGTAAAGATACTGGTAATTAGATATTTATTGAGTATAATTATTTTATTACAGGATATTGTTAGTAAGAAAGATAATTATGCAAGATAATATTGAAAGAAAATCAATAAAAAATATAGATTTTAATATAGATTTAGCTCAGAGTTTTGGTATTTATAAAAACAATTCGGAATTTGATTTGTTGGATTATGCAAGCTCTGTCAATGTTTCCTGCGGATTTCATGCTGGAGATCCGTTGACAATAAGAAATGCACTTATTAAGGCAAAAGAAAAAAATGTTGTTGTCGGTGCACATATCGGATTTGATGATATTCAAGGGTTTGGATATCGCGATATGGATTTGGATGAAGATGAAATTGAAGCTATTGTTATCTATCAGGTTGGAGCTTTAATGTCTTTTGCAAAAACATTGCACATGGAAATAGAACATGTTCGGCCGCATGGTGCTATGTATAAAAGATGTGCTTCTGACTTTGCTTTTGCCTGTTCTGTTGCAAAAGCTGTTCAAAAGTGCTCAAAATGGCTTGTTTATTATGGGGCGGCCGGAGAAATTACACAAAAAACCGGTGAACTTATAAATATTCCGGTTGCACAGGAAATTTGTCTTGAAAAAATGTATAATGTTGACGGTACTGTAAATACGGTTGCAAAAGACAGCGAAAATACTGAAATGGAAATCTCACGTTTAAAACAGCTTCTCTCAGCTTCACAGGTTTCAAATATTGAGGGCGGAAAGACTGTTGTTACGGCTGATACAATCCATTTTACAAACAGATTGTCAAATTCTCTGGAATTGATTAAGCAGGCTTACGAAATTATAAAACCTGTTCCGGTTAATTACAAAAATGCGTGTTTGTCAGGCTGGGTAGAGTAATAAAAATTTTTAATAAGGATAAATTATAAGGTGATGAAAGATTTAAGAAAAAGCGTAAAATTCCCTGAAGATGTAAGATGGCTGATGCCCGGCTTACAGGTAAAAAGATGGTTTGCCCTTATATTTTTGGGTGCTGTTTTAATGACTCTCGGCGTATTAATTTTATTTGATATTAAGCCGGTATTTTACACAATGGAGTTTATCAGAAAAATTGCGATGAATGTTTCTACCGAATGGATTGCATTTGCAGCTGTTATGTTCGGTGCCGGAATATTTTTTAAGGGCTGGCAGAAAACAAACTTGTCAATGATAGACGGTAGTGATAATCTTTCTTTACTTGAAAATTTATACAGAAGACGTAAACTTAACAGAGGCCCGAAAATTGTTGCGGTCGGCGGCGGAACAGGGCTTTCAATGTTATTGAGAGGAATTAAAAATATAACAAATAATGTTACCGCAGTTGTTACGGTTGGCGATGACGGTGGAAGTTCCGGCAGATTAAGAGAAGAAATGGGGGTTTTGCCTCCGGGTGATATAAGAAACTGTATTGCGGCATTGGCTGATGATGAAGATTTGGTTACAAAACTGTTTCAATACAGATTTAAAACAGGAGAGGGGCTTGAAGGGCACAGTTTCGGAAATTTATTTTTGACTGCTTTATGTTCTATTACTGGTGATATGGTTCGTGCTGTAAAAGAATCCTCAAATGTATTATCTATTCGAGGCAGAGTTTTACCATCTACTCTTGATGATATGAAACTTGTTGCGGAAATGCAGGATGGAAGAATTATTCATGGGGAATCAAATATTCCTGAAGCACATGGAAAAATTAAACGCTTATTTACAGACCCGCAAAATTGCAGAGCACTACCAGATGTTATTTCTGCAATAAGAGATGCAGAGTTGATTATTCTCGGCCCCGGAAGCCTGTATACGAGTGTTATTCCCAATCTTTTGATAAAGGAAATTTCTCATGAAATTGCAAAATCAAATGCTAAAAAAATCTATGTATGTAATATTATGACACAGCCCGGAGAAACTGACGGTTACAGTGTTTGT